>JBAWWI010000006.1:0-45225 GCA_037146835.1 Actinomycetes bacterium
GCTCGGCGATCTCCACCAATCCGCGAGCACCGGCAGCATCAACGCAATCAACCTCTAGAGAGGAGATGAAGGTCTGGAGTTCTGTGGTGAGTTGATTCAATCGATCGAATATATGTTCGATTATAAAACAAGGGTGTGACAACTAACAGTTACGACTTAGACGTACCCGAGCTCTCAAGAACCGGCGATCAAGCCTTCGATGCGCTCGGCACCGATAACTAGATTTATTCCTGAGTAGCACGCGCTATTCGGCTAATGATCGACTGCGCCCTCGCCGCATTGGCTGAAGTCAGTCCGCGAATCTCGAGTCTCCCGTCATCTCCGTCGATGGTTAAACGCAGCCCAGTGAAGACCTTCTTGGATCGAGCAATTCTCTTGAGGCCCTCAATCTTCAGCGTGCGGCTCTCTTCTTGGGTCGTTGTGACGATTCGGTCAGAGAAGATAAAGACATCCCCTCGGCGCCAACGCCGTGATTTTATGAGGACTTTCTTGAGTATTAGTTCTGCGTCTTCTTGCATGCTCAGAAACTACTTGAGCCACGCGAGGCATGGGCTACCGCACAGCGCTAGCGTCTCCCACAACTGCATTCGGTGGTTAATTCGGCGGTTAAGTCGGCCGTTAGTTTTTGGAACTCTGGGGGAAATTTCTATGAAGGCATGGACAAGATCGTGGCGCGTAATTGTGCCGGTAATGATCGTGAGTCTGCTCTCCCTATCGGGGTGTCAGTTCTATGTGCTCTCGCTCGCAAACGGTGGCGATAGTGATGGACCTATGTGGTTCAGCGCACCCGAGAACCGCACGCAGCTTGATACCGCTATCTCCACTGTGCCGGTGACGATCGAAATACCAGGAGTTGATCATGGGAGCGTTCAGGTTCGCATTGAGACCGGCTCACAGACGCGGTCAGCATCTATTACGGATCGATTTACTGCTGCTGGCGACACGCTCTCTGCCACTCTTATCGGTTCAGATTTCCTGCCCGGAGTCACTTATTTGGTCGCTGAGGCCGACACTGTTCTAGGTAGCGAGCATGTGGTTAGGCGTATCGCCCTCTCGTGGGAGCCGAACATTGATGTAGCTAATGCAGGGCGCTGCGAGACCCTCGGTCAAGCACGCTGCCTGCTTCCATTTCCAAGCAATGCGTACACCGTCGAAGACCCGGCTACTGATACCGGCCTGCGGGTCAATTTTGATGTGGCATCGATGCCATCGAATAAGGACTCTGTGCATATAGACCCCACTGAATGGAATCGCAATGACGGGTTCTCTCCAGGAGCGGAGATACTCGTAGAGGTCCCGGGGCTTGATCTCGCCCGCACTGACGAACCTCAGATTGATGCCCTTGGGCGTGCATTGCTTCCGGACTCTCCGGTGATGGTTATTGATGCAGACTCTGGGGAGAAAGTACCTGTATTTGCTGAGTTAAATGCTTCAGGCACCCCAGGCCCTATACCGCTCTTGATTATTAGGCCGGTAGTGAATCTGTTAGAGGGGCATCGCTACATCGTTGGTCTTCGCAACCTGCGGAGGTCGGATGGTTCGCTTATCGAACCGGACCGAGAGTTTCGGGTTCAGCGAGACATCGTCCCAACCTTTATTCCAGAGATCGAGCAACGTCGCGCGCCCATGCAGGAGATGATTTCAAAGTTAAACAGTGCAGGCATGCTCCGGCAGGACATGTACTTGGCTTGGGACTTCACAGTTGCTAGCGAACGGAGCCTCACTGAGAGATCGTTATCAATCCGTGACGAGACATTTGACCCACTAGGTGCTGACGGCACTCTCGGCTTCACTATCAGCAGCGTGCAGGAGAATGTAAGCGCAGATATTTTGCGGCGAGTCACCGGTACTTTTGAGGTACCTAATTACCTGACGGGCGTTGGCGCTCCGGGGAGTTCATTTCACTACGACAACCCAAGCGATCCTGATGCTCTCCCGTCCGCCAACGGAGTGTTTAATGCAGGATTTATCTGCAATATTCCGCGCTCATCGGTAAACAGTGGAGGGAATGCAAATCCCGGTAGAAGTCTCGTCTATGGGCATGGACTCCTAGGTTCATCGACTCAGGTCAACTCCTTCGGAACGCTCGCAAATAGCTTTAATTACACGATGTGCGCTACGGACTGGATTGGGATGTCTACTTCAGACGTCCCGAATGTTGTTGATGTTCTTGGCGATTACACGACATTTAAGACGTTGCCAGATCGACTCCAGCAAGGGATGCTGAACTTCCAAGTATTGGGGCGCTTATTGAATAGCCCAGAAGGTTTCATGACCGACCCAGCATTCGAGGTGGGCAACGACATGGGCTCGCCGTTCAGGCCGCATTCGCTTGTGTTCAATGGCAATAGCCAAGGCGGTGTGATGGGTGGAGCGACAACTGCACTCTCCAATGAGTGGAGCCGCGCTGCTCTCGGGGTGCCAGGTATGAACTACTCAACTCTTCTAACGAGGAGCGTTGACTATGACGCATTTGGAGCAATCGGCAACGTCGCGTATCCAGATGCGTTTGACCAGATATTTGGGCAAGCGCTTGTTCAGATGCTCTGGGACCGTGGTGAGGCGAATGGGTATGCACATCACATGACCGATGATCCACTGCCCGGGACTCAAGCCCACACAGTGCTGCTCATCGAGGCCTTCGGCGATCATCAAGTTGCGAATATCACAACCGAGAATGAGGCGCGCACAGTTGGTGCCGCTACGCATATGCCAAACATGTTGCCTGGTAGATCATGGGATACGACGCCGATGTGGGGCATTGAGCGGATCGGTTCCTTCCCATATTCAGGCTCTGCGCTAGTTGAGTGGGATTTCGATACGCCAGCGCCGCCGAAGACAAACACGGTGCCGCGTGGCGGCACAGATCCTCATGGCTTAGGTGGAGGCGAGCCGCGGCTTGGTCTGCAGGTCGCCTACTTTTTTGAGGGAGTGTTTATTGACGTATGCGGAGGCGGTCCGTGCGTTAGTAGCGTTCGCTGAGAAAGTTGATTTAGATAGCGGTGCGTTGATGCTCGCAACCGCTAGGCCATGAGCAATATTTCTAATTAGGAGATATTTATGTCAGAACCAATTAGTGATCCTACGAGCTCGCCAGGTTTGAGCCTCGGGAGATGTCTTCAGTGGAGCGCCGGGTTACTAGCGATCGCTGCTGCAGGTATCCACTTTGGAGTCATGGGTGAGCAAGCGGGGGTCTCATGGTCGCATGGACTCTTCTTTGCCTTCTCGGCATGGCTGCAGGTTGCATTCGCGGGGTGGATACTCTGGCGACCGACGCGATCTGCTGCAATTTTTGGGGTTGTGCTCAATGCAGTAATTATTGCCGTCTGGATTGTCTCGCGCACGGCTGGGATTCCAATTGGGGGTGATGGCACGCCAGAGGTCGTTGGCTTCTCGGACACTCTCTGCGCACTATTCGAGCTTGGTGCGCTCGCCGCGTGCGTAGGCCTACTAAGCCCGAGCTTGGCTGCTTCACGTATAAGCAGATTGGTAGGTGTTATTGGCGTATCGATTATCGGAGTGGTGGCCGTATCGTTTGCGACCGCTGCATTTACTCCAACGTTCGCTAATGCCGAAGGTGATGGACATGACCATGCAAGCTCGGTGCATGTTGCGGGGCATTCGCATGGAGGCGCAACGGTTGCGACTCCGGTTGCCACAAACGCAGATGGCTTCCCACTGTTCGGTACTACACCATGCGAAAAGGCTGGCCCGCCAGCTTCAAAGGGGCAGGTCTTGGATGCCGAGGGGCATGATCACCGGGGCCCTTACGCACAGGAATTGTTAACCCCTGCAGAGCGACAGAGCCTTGTCGCTGAGCAGGAGCAGGCGCGCGCAGTTGCTATCAAGTACCCAACTGTTGCGACTGCAGAGGACGCTGGATATAGAAAGTCGACAGCGTATGTGCCGTGCATCGGGGCTCATTACACAAATACTGCTCTAGCGATTGGCTTCAATGCCTCAGCGCCGTCGGAGCTGCTCTATGACGGGACGGCTCCAGATTCGAAGATCATCGGACTCTCTTACTTGGTGTGGCACCCGGGGGGTGCGCCCGAGGGTTTCGCAGGGCCAAATGATCGGTGGCACCAGCACACATTTAACGGTGGGCTATGCATGAAGGGTGGCCTAGTAGTTGGTGGCGAGCAACTCAGCAAGGCCGAGTGCGCGCAGCGCGGTGGCTTCAAGGTTGGGCTTCAAGATATTTGGATGGTGCATGACTGGGTAGTCCCTGGCTTTGAGTGCAGTTGGGGAGTATTCGCAGGAGAGTGCCCAGAGCTCGGTGGCAAGCCCGGGGGAACAGCGTGGGATTGAGCCGTAGAGGCACTGTGTAACTGAGTGTTTGGTCTGCGAGGGTCACACGCAGTAGAGGCGCGTGGGACTGAGCCTCTAGGTGATTGAGCCTTTGCCTCTAGGTTGAGGCCCAGAGTTTTTTCAAGGCCTCGGCGGTTTCTTCAGCACGCGCCCATGGCCACCAATGTGCACATCCCTCGAAGATAATGAGATCGGCATTGATGCGCGTCGCTACGCGCCCCCCAAACTCTGGCGGAGCGTGCACGTCATCAGCCCCCCATAAGACGAGGGTGGGGCAGCCAACTGGCGAGTTGAGTTGAGGCCAGATCGAACCTGGATCAATGACCGAGCGATAGAGACCAAGTATTGAGGCGCTCATTCTTGAGTCCCAACTCTTAGCCTGCTCCTGAGCGAGAGCGGTCGGTGAGCCGCCGGCTTCAAGGATCAACGCGCGGTCGTCTAGTGACATTGCGAGAATCCCATCCATCACTGCCTCGCCAACCTCAGGCGTCTGCCATGCCTGGGCAGTGTCATGCCAGATATAGCTCTCATCAAGTGGCCCACTCCCAAATGCAAGGCTCCGTAGCAGGTCTGGGCGGAGTTGAGCCACGCGCTGCGCGAGCAATGCTCCCCAGTCGTGGGCTACGAGGTCGACAGGCGCGCCGATAGTTTCGATACGTTCGATGAGCCATTGGACATAATCGTCTTTGCTTCCGCCGAAATCAGATGGCAGATCGCAACCAAATCCAGGGAGTGCTGCTAGCTCTAAATCAAAATCTTTAAGCAGCTCGCGAAGCGGGGACCACAAGGAGGTGGTGTCGGGTACACCGTGAACAAGAAGCGCTGTCATGCTTCGAATCATTGCACTTGTTTGAGCAAAGTACAGGCGATGGTTTCTCAAGATTTTAGGCTTGGAAAGAATTGCCACGTATTTGATCGCGCCATGCGCGATGCTCTCGTTTCATTAAGCAGTTGGAATCAGGTAACTGAGCCGAAGGAGCGAATCATGAGCAATCGGATTAGTCGTACCGCTCCCTCCGCCACTCACCCCAAGGATCGTGCCCTCTTCGAGCGCATCGACTCGGTACTCTCCGAGTACGAAAAGCAGATCAGGCAGTCGCTAACGCCTCGACGACGTACTCGACGCACGCGGTAAGCGCCTCTACGTCTGACGGCTCGATCGAGGGAAACATAGCGATTCTTAGTTGATTCCGACCAAGTTTTCTATACGGCTCGGTATCGAGAATGCCGTTGTTTCTAAGCACCTTTGCGATCTCAGCAGCATCTATCGAGTCGACGAAATCAATAGTTCCGGTGACAGTGCTGCGTGACCCTGGGTCGCGAACATAGGGGCTTGCAAAGTCGCTTGCTTCGGCCCAGCCATAGAGAGTTGCGGCTGACTTATCGCAACGGCTCGCTGCCCACTCGAGCCCGCCTTGCTCGAGCATCCACTCGACCTGCTCGGCGAGGAGAAAGAGCGTGGCCAATGCTGGGGTGTTATAGGTCTGGTCGGCACGAGAGTTCTCGAGCGCTAGTGGGAGGCTCAGGCTTGGCGGCATCCATCTCCCTGAAGCTGCGATCTGCTCAATTCGCCTAACCGCACGTGGTGAGCAGGTTGCGATCCATAGGCCGCCATCCCCGCCGAAGCATTTCTGCGGAGCGAAGTAATAGACATCGGTGGCGCTGGGATCGAACCTGACTCCTCCGGCAGCCGAGGTAGCGTCGACAAGCACAAGAGAATCTCCTGGAGGACGGATGACAGGGCATGCGACTCCGGTGGAGGTCTCGTTCTGTGGGAAAGCACAGGTATCGATGCTGGAGTCGGGGCGCAGAAGTGGCGGGACGCTACCTGTCTCGCAATTAATCACGCTGGGGCTCTCGAGGTGCGGTGCATCGAGCGCAACCTTGGCAAACTTAGATGAGAACTCGCCGATTACGAGATGCTCAGAGCGCCGTTCAATCAAACCAAATGCGGCCGCATCCCAGAAGAGTGTTGAGCCTCCATTGGCGAGTAATACTTCGTAGCCATCGGGGAGGGAGAACAACTGTGACATCCCTGCGCGTACGCGGGAAACAACAGTTTTTACCGTCGGCTGCCGGTGGCTTGTACCGAGGTATTTGGGTGCAGCAGCCGCTAAAGCCGATACGCCGGCGTCACGAACCTTGGAGGGGCCAGAGCCGAAGCGTCCGTCGGATGGGAGTAATTCAGATGGGATGCGAATAGCGCTCGTGTCGATGCTCACCCTGCGAGCCTACGCAACATCGCCGCTAGCTAAGGGGTTGGGATCAGTTTTACTAGTTGGGCTGAGCTTTGCCGAGGGCTAGTACCTCTTCAAATGATTCGCGTTGAGCCTTTAGGAATGTCTCTATATCGGGGACCGCCACTGCGTCAACGTTTACGCCGATGCAGGCTGTGCCGCAGTGAGAGAGCAGTGTGAGATTGGCTGCTGCTCCAGAGAGCGGACCGAACGCGTACATGCGCTGCAACTCCGCTCCAGCTGCGTAGAGGGGGATCGGCGCTCCCGGAACATTGCTAGTTACAAAATCTGCGCCCTTGAGCATTGCCCCAAAAATGGCGGTACTGAGAGTTGTCGGGAGTTGATTTAATACCCCTGCCAATGCATCGGTGAGAGCGATTGCTGGCTCATCGCGTATCCAGCGGCTAAGGCGCCCAACCTCTGTGATGCGAAGAGCCGGGTCTTCAATAGTCATCGGGACCAAGAACCGAGCAGGCGTGAAGTGGTTTCCTCCGAGAGCGGATTCCTCATCGCGAATACTGATCGGCATCACCATGCGGAGCGACTCCGGGGACTCCCCGTGGAATTGGTGGTACTTCATCAGTCCGCCGAGCACTGCTGCAACGTACGCGTCATTGAGCGATCCGCCGGTGGCCTTGGCTGCGCGCTTGAGATCGTCCATCGGAACCTCGAGCGTGCCTAGTGATCGGGCAAGGGTGCGCGAACCCATAATTGGCGACTTGGGACTAGTGGCTGGCTCTAGAAAACGAGCGACGCTGCCGACGGCCCGCCCTGCCTCAACAGCAGTGTCTCTTGGTCTACTCAGTACCGAGCGACCAATGCTCCCCGCTGATCCAAAGCTGCGTCGCGCTATGCCAACCGCTCGGCGGCGTCGATGTTTGATGGACTCGGCGATGAGGTCAAGTGCTCCAAAAGAAGCCAACTCAGCATCAGGTTCCTGCCCTGAAAGAGGCTGCCCGTCGCGCTCGAGATCGAAGAGCATCATTAAGAGCTTCATTCCGCCGATGCCATCGGTTAGAGAGTGGTGGACTTTCAGGACCATCGCGGCGCGATCGTCGTCTAGGCCTTCAACAACTGTGTACTGCCAAAGCGGCCTTGCTCGATCGAATCCTGCCATTGCGCTGTTGCGCGCGATATCGAGCACGGAGTCGATGGTTCCGTCCGAGGACCTAAGTCGCGTCATGTGAAAGGAGAGGTCAAAGTGCGTGTCCGCTGTCCACATTGGCGGGCCGACCCGCAGCATTGGTGTCGCTACGCGTTGACGCATACGAGCAATGGCCTTAGTGCCCGCGTCGACTCGTTTTACGAGGGCATCCCAGTCAGGCGCGCGGTCTAACAGGAGCACCGTGACAATTGTTGACCTAAGAAGCGGGTCTTTCTCAATATTCCACATGAGCGCGTCTGAGTCGCTCATATGAAGATCAAAGCGCTCGCTGCTCATTGCGTATTCCTCTCGGCGTCGTCACTGCTGCAGTGCGAAGTGCCATTTGGGTTAGACCAGATTATTGCTGTTGTCCTCTGCCGCGATCAACTACATCGCTACGGCGGCGGGCAATCTCGGCTGCATCAAAGCGCCAGTTCTTGAAGCTCGCGCGCTCATTTGCCAAGGCATCTTGAGCGGTCATCTGAGAATTCTCGTCGTATAGGCGCTTGAGGGCCCTGACTGCTTTCTGATCGTTGCTGGCGATGTCTTCTGCGATCTTGATAGCGGTAGGCATCAGGTCGGCATGATCAACTACACGATTTACAAGGTGGGCGCGCAGGGCGTCATGAGCATTCATGAAGTTTCCGGTGAGGCTCATCTCCTTCGCTCGCCGAAGCCCGACAGCCTCTTGAAGGAACACGCTCATCCCGCCTGCGGGGACAAGGCCGACACGTGCGTGGGTATCAGCGAAAGTCGCGAGCTCCGAGGCAACAAGAATGTCGCAACCAAGAGCGAGTTCAAAGCCTCCGGTTACACAGGCTCCATTGATGGCTGCGATCACAGGTTTCGTCGTACTCCAGAGAGCAGTGAACGGACTGAGTGCGGCGGAGTCGCGTCCACCAACGAGGTTCATCTCCGCGGAACCAAGTTCGCGTAGATCTAGGCCTGCACAGAAAGCCGGGTCTGCACCAGTCAGGATTATGACGTCGGTATCATCACTCGCCTCTGCATCATTGATGGCAGTGGAGAGTTGGGTAAGTAGCGCCGAACTGAGAGCGTTTCTAGCCTCAGGGCGATTGAGCGTGATCGTGGTGATTCGCTCGGAGGTTGCAATCAGCACAAGGTCCGTCATAGAGAGGCCCCCTGTACTGCGGTTACTCGAAGTGAGGTCAGGTTATCGACGGCCGACGAGGGGTCGCTTGCCATGGTTGGCCTTATTGCGACGGGCTCGTAACTTACGCTTTTTTGTCTTCTTGCTCACGACAGACTCCTGGGACACTTGTGCGGATTGGGGATCGTAGACCAGAGGGAGGCGTCACGTCCCCTCGGGGTGGCAGATGCCTGCGCTGCGGGGGTTTGGGGTCTCCTACCGGTACCCTGTGCACCGTGGAGCATCTTGGGCTAGTTGGCCTCGCCGATTCAGGGCATGACCGTTTATTCGCCGCGCTGACTGGAATGACAGTCGGCGGAGCATCTGAGCGCACGGTAGGGATAGTGAAGCTCCCCGACGATCGACTCGATCGACTCTCTGTGATGTCGAATACCGAGAAGATTGTCCCTGCTTCTTTTGAGATTGCCTATGTGCCCGGACTCGCCCCTGAGCCAGGCAAAGGACTCGGGAGCCGACTCCTTGGAACCTTACGCGACTGCGACGCGATCTGTTTCGTCCTTCGCTCAGATGGTGTTGACCCCGAGGATGATCTCGCGACGATCGAGTATGAACTTGTTCTCGCAGACCTCGCCTCCGTTGAGCAACGACTTTATAAGCAGCAACGTCTCGCAAAGGGCGACAAGTCACTACTTGCTGAGATTGCGGTGCTTGAGTTGTCAGTCGCAATTCTTGGAGAGGGAACACCGATCTGGAGATCTGATCTCACCGACGAACAGCGCGTACATCTCGCCCCGGTCTTTCTCCTTACGAATAAGCCAGTACTACTCGTCGTTGATGTCCCGATCGATCGCATCGACGAGATTGACTCAATAGCAGCGCCGCTAGGTGAGGGCGCGCTCGGGGTATGTACTGAGATTGAGGGCGACCCAGATGTCATCTCGTCGGATGGAGAGGAGCGCGCCGCGCTGCTTGCAGATTTTGGTGTTACTGAGAGCGTGGTACCGCGCCTTGCTCGATCTGCTTTCCTGATGCTTGGTCTGCGGACATTCTTCACGACCGGTGAGAAGGAGACTCGTGCTTGGATCTTCCGCGCTGGGGCAAAAGCACCTGAGTGCTCGGGAGTAATCCACTCTGATCTTCAACGAGGATTCATTCGTGCTGAGGTAATTCACTGGGACGAACTCTTAGAGATAGGAGGCTGGTCTAAGGCAAAAGATGTCGGACGCCTCCGCGTTGAGGGCAAGGAATACGTAGTCGCTGACGGCGACGTAATGGAGATTCGTTTCAACGTCTGAGGTGAGGGTTTTATCGTGTGGCTCATGCGCGGTCTCTCAATCATCGACGCTGCCGAGGTTCCGGCTACTCGAGGCGCGCGTCGGAAGGGCCTTCTCGGGCGTAATGGAGTTGAGGGAGCATTTGTCATTAAACCTTGTAAGCAGGTCCACACTGTGGGTATGAAATTTGCCATCGACGTTGCATTCTGCGATCGCAGCGGTTTAGTGATTCACACGGCCACTATGCGGCCCGGGAGAGTAAGTCGAGTGGTTTGGAGTTCGGCCCTAGCGATTGAGGCCGAGGCCGGTTCCTTCAAAACGTGGGGGCTAGCGATCGGCGATGTGATTGAGGTAAGGGAATGAGCGGTTCTCTAATTGTTGTTGCTACCCCGATAGGCAATCTTGGGGATCTATCGCCGCGCGCGGTCGAGGCTTTAGCGGGCGCAGATGTCATCGCCTGCGAAGATACGAGACGCACACGCGGGCTTCTTACTCACTCAGGAATTGCTGCGGCCGGTCGACTTGTAAGCGTGCATGCACATAATGAGGATGAGCGAGCGGAACGCCTTGTGGCGCGCATGCTCGATGGCGAGAGGGTCGCATACGTAACCGATGCTGGCACTCCGATGGTGAGCGACCCTGGTGCCCGTTTGGTGCAGGCAGCAGTGCTTGCCGGAGTAAATATCGAGGTAGTGCCAGGCCCGAGTGCCGTGCTCGCGGCATTAGTGCTCTCAGGTTTCCCTGCTGATCGCTTTGCGTTTGAGGGTTTCATCCCGCGACGCGGGAAAGAGCGTGCCGCGAGACTCTCGTCGATTGCACAGGACCTGCGCCCAACAGTTCTCTACGAAGCACCTAATCGCGTGGCAGCGACACTCGCCGACCTAGCCGAGGCTTGTGGCCCAGAGCGAGCGTGCTGTGTGGCTCGCGAGTTAACCAAGATGCATGAAGAGGTCAAGCGGTTGTCGCTCGGTGACGCTGCAGCGTGGATGGCAGTTACAGAGCCGCGCGGCGAGTACGTAATTGTGGTTGGTCCAGGAGTGGAGGTAGAGGTTGTGATTGATGACGCGACTCTGCTGAGTGCTGTTAGCGCCGAGATGGCATCAGGGGCGTCCCTGCGAGATGCATCTGCATCGGTTGCTGAGATGCACGCCGTACCAAAGCGAAGGGTCTACGAACTAGCGCTGGCTGCGCAGCGTAAATAGAGAGCGCCGTAAATAAAGAGCGCCGTAAATAAAGAGTTATTAAGTGAGAGGTCGGCCCTCAGCCAGGCGCGTCACGCATGCCTCACATATCAGGCGGTCTGCAAACTCTCGAAGCTGATCCGGTGAGTCGCAGAAGGTGCATCCGCTAGAGACCTTTCGCATCACCACGCGCTGGCCATCTACTGAGACATTGATCAGATCTCCAACCTCGATTCCCAGGGATCGGCGGATCTCAACCGGAAGAACGACTCTCCCGAGTCTGTCAACCTTTCGGGCTATCCCGCTCTCGCTCATAGTTCTGCGTTTTCGTTGTAGATCATCAGATAGATCTTTCGATTGAGAATTAGATATCGGCTGGTTCGGGGCCTGTCAGAACGGTAGCGTAGGCGTGTGGCTCAGAAGTTTTATGTGACAACCCCTATCTACTACGTAAATGACGTTCCTCATATTGGGCACGCATATACGACCGTCGCGGCTGACACGCTGGCCCGTTGGCGTCGACTGCACGGCGACGAGGTGGTTTTCCTCACCGGAACGGATGAGCATGGGCTCAAGGTCCAGCAGGCAGCCGAGAAAAATGGGGTTTCGCCACAGGCATGGGCAGATAAGACGAGTCTTCGCTTTGCTGAGACATGGAAGATGCTCGACATCACCAACACCGACTTCATTCGAACAACTGAGCCCCGCCATCGGGTTGCGGTTCAAGAGTTCTTGCAGCGCGTCTATGACAACGGTTTCATTGAATTAGATAGTTATGAGGGTCTCTACTGCGTCCCCTGCGAGGCCTATTACGTCGAGGATGACCTGATCAATGGCGACTGCCCCGACCATGGAATCCCTGTAGAGAGAGTTAAAGAAGAGAATTATTTCTTTAGGCTCTCCCGCTTTGAGCAGCGACTGCTCGACTACTACGCAGAGCATCCCGAGGCAGTCGCGCCTGAGACTCGTCGCAACGAAGTGCTTGGTTTCATAAAGCAGGGCCTTCGCGATTTCTCGATGAGCCGCACCTCGATTACTTGGGGGATTCCACTTCCCTGGGACGAGAGCCATGTCACCTACGTATGGTTTGATGCGCTCTTCAATTACTGCACTGCTGCTGGTTTCGGGTCTGACCCTGAGCGTTTCGCTGAGCTTTGGCCAGCGGATTACCACCTGATCGGCAAAGACATTCTGAGATTTCACGCCGTGTTCTGGCCAGCGATGTTGATGGCAGCAGGGCTTGAGCCGCCCAAGCGCGTGTTCGCCCACGGATTCTTGATGGTGGGTGGAGAGCGTATGAGCAAGACGCGCTTGAACCAGATCGCACCCGCCGAGCTTGTTGAGACCTTCGGATCCGATGGCTTCAGATATCACTTTCTCTCCGACCAGCATTTTGGCCCTGACGGCGATTTCTCGTTTGAGCAGATGGTCACGCGCTACAACGCGGACCTTGCAAATAACTTCGGAAACCTAGCTAGCCGTGTTCTCAACATGGCGGTCTCTTACTGCGACGCGGCAACACCCTCAAACCGTGAGAACGGTCCATTGGCTGCTGCCTCTGTTCAGTCGGTAGAGCGACTCGAGACCGCTATGGAGTCGCTGAACTTCTCAGCAGGCTTCTCTGCTGTCTGGGACTTCATAGGTGCTACAAACGCTTATATAGAAGACCGTCAGCCATGGGCACTGAGCAAGGCTGGGGATGCTGAAGCGACCTCTGCCGTGATCGGCGACTGCCTTGAAGCGCTGCGCATCATCGCGATTCTGTCATCACCGGTTCTCCCCAATGCGTCGAGCGAACTCTGGAGCCGACTCGGATTAGCGGGGTCACCGACAGACGCGCGCCTACCAACTGACGTCGTGTGGGGTAGCGCGTCCACAGTAGGGAACTCCCTCGTGAAGGGCGCAGCACTCTTTCCTCGCCTCGACGTCCCCAGCTAGCGGCAAGAGGTTCAAGTGAGTAGCAATCTGCGATGGGCTGATAGCCATGTTCACCTTTTCTCAATTGAGGAGGGCGCCGAGGTTGCGCTCGAGAGAGCGCGTGCAGCAGGTATCGAGCACTTCGTATGCGTCGGTACAGACCTTGCTACCTCTCAGGCATGTGTCGAGCTTGCAGCAGCCCATTCGGATGTAACTGCAACAGTTGGGCTGCACCCTCATGATGCAGTGAACCTCGCTACGGAGTTGGAGCAACTCGATGAACTCTCTCGCGACGCTGAGGTAGTCGGGATCGGAGAGGCTGGCTTCGACCTCTTCTACGAGCACTCCTCACACTCCGAGCAGGAGGAGGCATTTAGATGGCAGGTCTCCCTCGCCAAAACCCTAGGGAAGAGTCTTGTGATCCACTCCCGAGACGCATGGGATGACACGTTCCGGGTGCTTGAGACCGAGGGTGTCCCGGAGAAGACAATCTTCCATTGCTTCACCGGTGGCCCTGAAGAAGCAGAGCGAGCCCTCGCCCTTGGCTGCTACCTCTCCTTTAGCGGGATCATTACTTTTAAGAATGCCGACGACCTTCGCGCAGCGGCTGCGATTACTCCCCTTGAGCGCGCGCTCGTCGAGACCGACGCGCCTTACCTCGCGCCGGTGCCTCACCGCGGTCGACCAAACGAACCGCTCTACGTGTCTTATGTAGGCGAGGCTCTCGCCGCGGCGATGGGGCGAGAGGTCGAAGAGGTGGCTTCGGTGACGACCGCGACCACAAAACGCCTGCTTGGGCATTGAGGAAAAACTGAGGCGGGACCTGCGTCTCTGCCTCAAATTTCCCATTATCTGTATTACAGATTGACCCTGTAGGGCGTGGGTCGGTACGGTCACGTGTCCCCTAATTGGCCGCGTGGCCGGTGCGGGGTGGCCCCTTCAACTTGCTGGGGCCTCTGCTCTCGAAAGGGCCGACCAATCGGCGACAACTCCACTCGGGCGGGTGCCCGAGCAGGCTCCACCAACCACGAATCGCGGGCGCGTCGTTATGCCTTGCGATCTGTTCGGCCATCACCCGCGCGCGTCGAGGCACCAGAGCCTGGAGCTTGGCTCCCAATTCTCGATGTGACTGATGCG
The DNA here is from genome assembly GCA_037146835.1 of Actinomycetes bacterium. GTDB lineage: Bacteria > Actinomycetota > Acidimicrobiia > IMCC26256 > IMCC26256 > IMCC26256. Next base: position 14,313 of record JBAWWI010000006.1, read on the forward strand.
ATCTCTCGGAGCGAGGCGATCTATGCGTTGGTGCAGGCTGAGGTGAGCACAGATTCACTAGAGCAGCAGTTCTCGGCAGTGGTTGATCTAATGGAGCTTGAGCGTCCGAGTGCGCTCGCTGCATTGGCTGAGGCATCGGACCTGATCGAGTCTGATTTTTGGTCCACCTCCGGAATGGAGTTCGACCTAGCGGTCGCTAACCCAGAGCTTGTTGGTTTCGCCCCGGCTCGGGTATTTGAAGGAGCGAGCACCTCAGGCGCCGGTCTAACGAGCTCTCCAAAGAAGGCTCTGAGGTCGGATCCACCGAAGGATGCAGTCGCCTCGACGGGAGTTTTGGAGAGCAGCGCCGACCCCGACATAGCTCTTGCAAAACGGCACCTACGTATTCGTCATGCTTTTAGTTCTTTGGCTTTTATGGTGGTATTGCTGTTGGTTGCCCTTGTGGGAGCCCGCATCTTCGGCGCAACGCCACCCGTGCGCTACGTGGCGATATCTGTAGATGGAGCAGTGAGCACAATTGAGACACGCGGTCGCAACGTCTCAGACGCGCTTGCTGCGGCGAATGTCGAACTCGGTAAGCACGATCGCGTGCTACCTAGCGCATCGGCTGCGTTGACGGATGAGACCAATGTTCGAGTGCTCCGGTCTTTCCCTGTCCTTCTCGATTTCGATGGAACGACTCGCAGAATTCAGACAACTCGTAAATCAGCAGAGGCACTAAGCAGAGAGCTTGCCTTGGGTGCCGCGGTGGTTACCTCCGCTCCTAAGCGCCTCTCGGCTGGAGCCGCCGTGACCCTCCGTACCCCGCACTCAATCACAGTGCAGGCAGATGGATCGTCGAGAACGCTCTCCACTACTGAGCTCACCATTGGCGAGGCGCTTTTTGCTAGCGGGGTAGTGCTTGGTGCGAACGATGAAGTAACTCCACCGGTTGGTTCGGTTCTGGCTGAGGGTCTGACAATCCGAGTAACTCGCCTGGCTCAGGGTGAGCGAGCAGTGCTTGTTGCAGTACCTGCGGGCGAGGAGCGAAGGAACGATTCCTCCCTAGATGTTGGGGCGACGCGGGTTATCCGATCAGGAGTAAATGGGCAGAATCGCATCGTCTACAGAGTCGCCCTACGTGATGGGGTCGAGGCTTCACGCCAAGCGATCCGCACCGAGATCGTCGTAGCCCCCGTCGCTCGTATCGTGGCGGTTGGGACTCGAAGTGTCAGGCGCAGCGCTTCCTCAGCTGCAGGTGCTCCCGCAGCAATGGGAAATAGCCACAGCGAGTCTGGACAAGGAACTCATTACGCGTTTACTTCCTCTTCGTGTGCGCACAAGTCCTTGCCGTTCGGGACTGTAGTGAGGATCATCAATACGAATTCGGGTGCAAGTACTACCTGCACAATTAGGGATCGCGGTCCGTTCGCAAGTGGTCGCATCATTGATATGTCGCTCGATACATTCGCTCGAATAGCGCCCCTTTCCCAGGGAGTAATTCCAGTTCGCATCGAGTGGTAGGCCAGGCAGAGATTCACTCCAATAGTCCTGACTCCAATAGTCGTGACTCCAATAGTCCTGACTCCAATAGTTGTGCCAGTAGTCGTGCCAGTAATCCGCGCAGAGGGGCATCAAGCCTGCGACTATTCAGGGCGTGATTCTCCCTACCGCTACCTCTATTAGGGCGCTACTTGCAGAGCATGGTGCTGCGCCAAGTAGAGCCCTAGGTCAGCACTTCTTGGCAGATCCGAATACTGCTCGCAGGATTGTCCGACTCGCAGACCTCGAGCCAGGTGCTCGGGTATTAGAGATCGGGCCAGGGGTTGGTTCACTTACCGCTGCTCTACTCGAGGCAGATGCGCGCATCACCGCCCTTGAACTCGACAGACATGTGCTGCCGCTACTTGACGCGGTACTCGAGAGCACGGGGATGGCTGATCGCGTCAATGTCGTTCATGGCGACGCTATGACTGCAGACCTCGCTGCCATTAGCGGCGAGTCTCCAGTTATTTGTGTATCGAATCTCCCATACAACGTCGCGACCCCGATTGTGATGCGACTCCTCAACGAAGCCCCCAATGTGACACGCCTTCTTGTGATGGTGCAGCGCGAGGTTGGCGAGCGCATGGCTGCCAAGGTCGGTGGGCGTGAGTATGGAGCGGTGACTGTCAAGATTGCGTTCCATGGTGTCGCTCGGATGGTCGGCACCGTTGCGCCATCGGTATTCCTCCCGCCCCCGAAAGTTGATTCAGCACTTGTGCGGATTGACCGGCATCCCCAATCAGTGGTTGATGTTTCATCGCGTGAGTTGCTGTTTGGGATTATTCAGACGGGCTTTGCTCAGAGGCGAAAGATGCTTCGCAGGGCGCTGGTTCCTTTGTTCGGAGATCGAACTCTTGAGCTATTGGAGGCAGCAGGGATCGATCCAGCTGCGCGTGCTGAGACAATCGAACTTCAAGCATGGGCAGCATTAGCGAGGGCCTCGGAGGCATGAGGGCTAATGCAAAACTCACCCTTGCACTGCATGTGACCGGTGTGCTGCCCGATGGCTACCACTCACTTGATGCATTGGTTGTAGAGGTAGATGCCCCGAGCGATGTAATTACCGTAAGTGAGAGCTTGAGTGATGCCTTGGCTGAGGGAGGAACAGGTATCTCCTGCAGCGTTCATGGGCCCGCGGTTAGCGGAGTCCCCTCGGACGATTCGAATCTTGCAGTGCGCGCTGCCCTAGCGCTACTCCCCGAAGGGAGTTCGCTCTCGATTGATATAGAGAAAAATATTCCGTCGGGCGCAGGGCTTGGTGGTGGATCGTCGGATGCTGCAGCAGTCATACGCGCTCTCAGTTTGGAGTACGGAGTCTCAGATGCCCGTGCTGACGAAGTAGCGCTGAGCCTCGGCGCAGATGTCCTGGTCTGCCTTCGTGGTGGCGTGAACCGAATGGAGGGGTTAGGAGAGATCGTGACTCCGCTCGCGTCTCCTACTGAACTCTCAGTAATTATCGCCACTCCGCCATTTCAGTGCTCTACGCCAGACGTATACCGAACTTGGGACGAGCTGGGTGGTCCCACCTCGCATCGGGTTATTGAGGCTCCAGGGCCATGGGCCAGCGTCTGGGCAGGGGAGTGGCGCAATGACCTAGAGCCGGCGGCCGAGAGGTTGGCCCCAGATTTGGTCGAGTTCAGGAAGATGGTCGAGAAGGTATGCGGGCGCCCGGCAATGCTTGCTGGGAGCGGCTCGTCCTACGCGGTAGTGATGCCTAATTCTGATGCTGCCGCTGCCGCAGCGACCCAAATAGCCACTATTAAGGGACTAAGAGCTTGGTCCGGACGCGTATCGACCGCCCCACAGGAGCGGTCGAGTACATAGATAAAAGCGAGTTTGGGTTCGGCTAGCGACCCTGCTGGCGACGCGCCCAACGCGTCTTCTTCAACAGTTTCTTGTGCTTCTTTTTACGCATGCGCTTGCGGCGCTTTTTAATTAGTGAACCCATGAGGGTTGGAAACATACCCGCAAGATGCTCCGGGTGTCACATCGTGCACACCCACGGTTCGGAAGGGCTTGGCGGGTAGTGTCACGGGACGAGCGTCCGTCGGGGGTGGTGTAACGGCAGCACGGGGTCCTTTGAAGTCCCAGGTCGGGGTTCGAAACCCTGCCCCCGAGCCCGCTATCAAGGGCATACTGCCATTTTGGCGGTATGCCAAGATCGAGATAGGCGAGTAATAAGGCGAGTTAATAAGGCGAGTGCTACCCAGCCGTAAAGAGACCAAAAATCTCGAGCGCTGACCAGTAGATAATGACCAGTAGATAATCCAGTAACCAGAATTAAGAGCCAGAATTAAGAGATGGAGGAGCGAGCGGAGATGGCGTTGCAACGGCCTCTGGCCGCGATCGTGCTTGCAGCAGGCGAGGGGACGCGTATGCGCTCTGCGACCCCAAAGGTTCTGCACCCTCTCGCCGGGCGCCCGATGCTCGCGCACCTTGTTGATGCCTTGACCGCTCTCAGCATTGACGAAATGCATATCGATCGTGTCGTCGTTGTAGTTGGGCACGGAGCTGAGCGCGTAACTACGACGCTTCAGGATGCGATCAGCACGTCAACGCCGGTCGACTTCGTTGAGCAGCCTGTGCAGCGCGGCACCGGTGACGCTACCGCCGTAGCTCTCAGCGCATTCTCTGAGGATGCAGGACTAGATGAAGATGATGTAGTTGTACTCGTAGCGGATGTCCCGTTGCTTCGCCACGAGACAATCGAGGAGCTAGTGCTTCTCCATCGCGCGAGTGATGCTGCAGCGACACTGCTTACGATGCACCTAGATAACCCCACTGGTTACGGGCGCATTGTTCGCGACGCACGCGGACAAGTGGCGCGCATCGTGGAGCAGTCTGATGCAGACGAGAATGAATTAGCGATCACCGAAGTTAACCCTGCCATTTATTGCTTCAAGCGCAGCCTGCTTGCCCCGGCGCTCCGTCGCTTGACCGCCACTAACGCGCAGGGCGAGTATTACCTCACCGACGTAATCGGAGTGCTTAGAGACGCTGGACATAGCGTCTCAGCCCTGACCGCCGATGATCATCTTGAGTGCATGGGTGTCAATGATCGAGTTCAGCTGAGCGCTGCAGAGCGAGTTCTGCGCGAACGCATCAATACTCGATGGATGCGTGAGGGGGTCACAATGGTTGATCCGAGCGCTACGTATATAGATGCAAGTGTCACTCTCGAGGCCGATGTCCGACTCCTCCCGGGAACAATTCTTGAGGGCACAACAAGGGTTGGTGCCGGGGCAAGCATTGGGCCCAATTCTCGACTAATCAATACGCAAGTGGGTGAGCGCTCAGTTGTGCAGAGCACGAATGCTCGCGACTCTGAGATTGGCCCCGACTGCACAGTGGGCCCATACGCATCGTTAAGGCCAGGGACGAGACTCGCTGCTGGGGTCCATGTCGGTACCTATGTGGAGTTAAAGAACGTTGAGGTCGACGAGGGAGCGAAGATCCCACACCTTGCATATATCGGTGATGCAAAGATAGGTGCTCGCTCCAATATTGGAGCCGGGACCATAACTGCGAACTACGACGGCAAGATGAAGCATCAGAGCATTATTGGAGCCGATGTTCGCATCGGATCCAATACGGTTCTGCGTGCACCAGTAAGTATTGGCGACGGTGCGTATACCGCCGCTGGATCAGTTGTTACACGTGATGTCCCACCAGGAGCGCTCGCTAAGGGTGTTCCTGCCGAGATAGATGAAGGTTGGGCCGATCGGCTCGAGGAAGGATCCTGAAATGGAACTCGTACCTACTAAACGGCTTCAACTCTTCGCAGGGCGAGGCAACTCTGAGCTGAGCAACGAAATATCGGCCGCGCTTGATGTCCCTCTAGGAGCGGTAGTTCTCTCGACCTTCGCTAACGGCGAGATCTACTGCCGTTATGGCGAGAGCATCAGAGGCTCAGATGTTTTTATTATTCAGAGCCACTGCGAGCCAATCAACGAGCGCGTCATGGAGATGCTGATCATGATCGATGCCGCGAAGCGCGCATCGGCAAAACGCATTACCGCAGTCACTCCCTTCTATGGCTATGCACGTCAGGATCGCAAGGCAGAGGGGCGCGAACCGATTACCGCTCGACTCATTGCAGATCTCATCACTGTTGCTGGCGCAGACCGCGTCGTCACTGTCGACCTGCACACCGGCCAGATTCAAGGTTTCTTTGATATGCCGGTTGACCACCTCACCGCTGTGCCTCTGCTTGCTGAGTATTTCGCAAAAGGAATTACTCCAGGGGAAGAGGTAACAGTCGTCTCTCCAGACGCTGGTGGCGGAAAACTGGTTCGCCGCTTCTCTAACTATCTTGCCGAGTACGACATTGCGGCCGAGCTTGCCTTTATTGACAAGCGACGCCCAAAGGGGACCCACAACATCGCTGTAGCCAATGAGGTTGTCGGTGAGGTTGCTGGGCGCCACTGTGTCCTTGTTGACGACATGATCGATACCGCAGGCACCGTTGCTGCGGCTGCTGGGCTTCTAAAAGAGCGTGGCGCTGCCTCTGTGCGCGTGCTTGCTACCCATGGACTCCTCTCCGGGCCAGCTATCGAGAGGCTCAAGGCAGCCCCGGTTGAGGAGGTCGTTGTGACTAATACGATCCCGATCCCAGAGGAGAAGCGCTTCGACCGATTGACGGTGCTCTCGATTGCCACGATCATCGCCGATGCCCTTGATGCTGTATTTGAGGACACCTCGGTGAGCGAACTCTTCCGCGGAGACAACGTTTAACACGCTTAGCCCGGGTTCGGGTAGCCTTGCGTAGCCCGAATTTATGGGCTAAATCCTCTCCGTTTGGCCGTATGCCACCTCGGCAGGCCACAATAGGGACCCCACAAACACTTTAAGGACGCATAGCGCCATGACTGACGCAACTCTTCTCGCAACAAACCGAACCTCACGCGGCTCCGGCCCGGCCGGGCGCATGCGTAATGCAGGCGATGTACCGGCAGTCATTTACGGACTCGGTGCGGATACCGTGACCATCTCCGTCTCGGCCCGCGAACTTGATCGCATTCTCCACTCGGACACTGGGGTCAACAGCCTCATCTCCCTGAGCGTCGAGGGCGAAGAGGTTCTTGCGCTTGCTCGTCAGATTCAGCGACACGCAACGCGAGGAATCCTTCAGCATGTCGACTTCATTCGCGTTCGTCGCGATACTGCGGTATCCGCTGAGGTGCCTCTGCACTTGGTCGGCGAAGCGCCGGGAACCAAGCAGGGCGGAAAACTCGAGCAGCAGCTCTTCACAGTTACCGTCTCCGCAAAGCCCGACAAGATTCCTTCCTCAATTGAGATCGACATCTCTGGCCTTGAGCTTGGTGACCAGATTCACGCAGCGGACATTCCAGTTAGCGATGGCGTCGTGATAGCGCTTCCTGGTGACGCGCTTGTTGTTCAGGTTGCAGTTCCTCGTGGTTTGACTGATGGTGAAGGTGGCGAGGGCGCCGAGGGTGCCGAGGGCGCAGAGTCCGCCGAGGCCTAGTCAATGCCGCGGCGCTCTCCTGATGCGGCGCGTAGGGGTACCCCAGCCGACTACTTGGTAGTTGGTCTAGGAAACCCAGGCGATGAATATGCGCGTACGCGACACAACGTAGGCACAGACGTTATTGAGATTCTCGCCAAGCGTCACTCTGCGAAGTTGCGTAAGGGTAAAGAGCGCGCCTTCGTCGACGAAGTTCGTGTTGGCGAGTCGAGGGTAGCGATGGCGATACCACAGACATACATGAACGACTCCGGAGATGCGGTTCGCCTGCTCGCCCACCGCTACGGCGTGACGACTGAGCAAATAATTATTCTTCATGACGAGCTAGATCTTCCGGTGGCCGCGCTGCGCATCAAAGAGGGTGGCGGACTAGCGGGGCACAACGGCCTGCGCTCCATTAAGTCTCATCTGCACTCTGATGCGTTTCTTCGAGTGCGAATCGGAGTTGGGAAGCCAACTAACAGTGCTCAAGGTGCAGACCACGTTTTGGATCGATTCTCCAAGCGCGATCGCAAAGAAATTGACGTGACCCTTGAACTCGCTGCCGATGCTGTTGAGGCAATCGTCTCGGATGGTGTCGAGGCCGCGATGAACCGATTTAACTAAGACCCCTCGTGCCGACACCTCCTCTACACGCGCTACCAGCGCTCCTCTTTGAAGACCCAGCAGTTATGGCCGCTGCCGCTGCCGCTGAGTTGGTCTCAGTCCCAGATGCGGCCCGCCCGTTATTCATCGCTGCATTAAATCGGCTGACGGGTAGGCGCCCTCTCCTTGTTGCAGCACCGACAGCCGCTGAGGCCGAGCGCATAGCGGGTGACCTAATCCCGCTGCTTGGCGCTGAGGCGGTTGAGTTGTTCCCAGCATGGGAGACCCTGCCCTTCGAGAGGGTCTCGCCGAATCTTGAGACGATGGGGCGAAGGCTCCGCGTTATGTGGCGCCTACGCACTGACGATGAAACGCTCTCTGTAATTGTTGCTCCCGTGCGTGCTCTCGTGCAGAGGCTCGGCCCTCATGTTGAGGATGTAGAGCCCATAATCCTGAGAGCTGGCGAACAGGTAGATCGCGATGCGCTTGTTCAGAGCCTCGTAGAAGCAGGTTATCGACGCGAGTATCAGGTTGAGGCGCGCGGCGAGGTCGCAGTACGCGGTTCAATCGTTGACGTTTATCCATCAACCGCTGATCATCCGGTTCGCATTGATCTCTGGGGTGATGAGGTTGAGCGACTCTCTGGATTCTCAGTTACAGATCAGCGCTCAACGCGCGATCTAGAGGAAGTGACGATCTTCCCCGCAAGAGAGTTGCTACCTACGCCCGAGGTTAGAGAACGCGCGCGACTTCTAATTAGTGAGGCACCTTGGGGCCGTGAGCAATGGGAGCGATTGTCTGAGGGCCAGACCTTCGACGGAATGGAGTCATGGCTACCGTGGCTCTCCGGAGATGAGCATCTGCTTACCGATCTACTGCCGGCTCGCTCACAGGTATTGCTGCTCGAGCCTCGAAGACTCCGTGACCGCGCGGGTGACCTGTTAGCCGACGAAGATGCCCTAGCCGGAGTGCTTGCAGGAACCTGGGGTGCAGAGCCCGATGCGCTCGCTCGCCTTACCCTTAATTTCGACCGCCTTCTGAGTAGCAGCAAGGCGATGGTCACAAATATTCTCGGGAGCCCAGATCGCCCTGAGACTCTGCATTTTGCTGCCTCTGCTTTTGATCCGGTGGTCGGTGACTCTGAGGCTCTGGCAGATCGTGTGCGCCAGCTTCGCAACTCAGGTGTTCGCGTTGTTGTTGCCGCTGAGGGCCCTGCGAGCGCGAGACGCCTCTCTGAGGTACTCACCAACGAGAGTATTGATGCTCCCTACTTAGAGTTACCTCTCGTTACTGCTGGAGCGGTGAGTGTTGTTGTTGCACCGATCGAGCGAGGTGTCGTCTCTGTAGCGTCGGGAATAGCGCTCATTGCAGAGGCAGATCTATCTGGGAGAAGGCGCGTCCATCGTAAAGCGCGAGGTGCGCGTCGCTCCGCTGATTACTACGACGATCTGAAGGTCGGCGACTACGTAGTTCACCAGGTGCACGGAGTTGGGCGTTTTGAGGGGATGGGGAAACGCTCTATCGGTGGAGTGGAGCGCGACTACCTCATGCTTGCGTATCGAGGTAGTGATCGCTTATATGTCCCGACTGATCAGATCTCAACAGTTCGTAGATATACGGGTGGCGATAGCCCAAGCCTTTCTCGCATGGGTGGCGCCGAGTGGCAGAAGACGCGAAGCAAAGTTCGTAACGCGGTAGCCGCAATCGCTGCCGAACTCGTGACTCTTTACCGAACCCGCCTAGCGACGCCAGGGCATGCCTTTGGGCCTGATACGCCTTGGCAGCGCGAGATGGAGGATGCCTTCCCATACGAAGAGACGCCGGACCAAATGCAGGCCATCATCGAGGTTAAGGAAGACATGGAGCGCTCAACTCCAATGGACCGGCTTGTCTGTGGTGATGTTGGTTACGGCAAGACGGAGATCGCTATCCGCGCAGCTTTTAAAGCCGTGCAGGAAGGTAAGCAGGTTGGGGTCTTAGTCCCCACAACTCTGCTTGCGAATCAACATGGGGAGACTTTTCGTGAACGCTTCTCCGGATTTCCAGTGCGTGTCGAGGTGCTCTCTAGGTTCCTAACAACAAAAGAGCAGAACGTCGTTGTTGAGGGGGTAACTACTGGGCAGGTCGATATTGTCATCGGTACCCACCGCCTTCTCTCCGAGGACCTTGCATTCAAGGACCTTGGGCTTCTTATTATCGATGAGGAGCAGCGATTCGGCGTCGAGCACAAAGAGAAGATCAAACACCTACGTGCTCATGTTGATGTACTGACTCTCTCGGCCACCCCGATTCCGCGCACGTTAGAGATGAGTCTCACTGGAATCCGAGACCTCTCGTTGGTGCAGACGCCACCAGAAGAACGTCAACCGATCCTCACCTATGTAGGGGAGTACGACGAGAGGGCTGTATCGGAGGCGATTCGACGCGAACTCCTGCGAGAAGGGCAGGTCTTCTATGTCCATAATCGCGTGCAGGATATTGACCACGTAGCAGAGCAAATTCGTGAGCTGGTGCCAGAGGCGCGTGTTGTAATTGCCCATGGTCAGATGGATGAGGGTTTACTCGAGAGAACAGTCATTGATTTTGCGGATCGGAAGTCAGATGTCTTGGTCTGCACAACGATCGTCGAGAGCGGCCTCGATCTTCCTATGGCCAATACCCTTGTTGTCGACAGGGCGGACCTCCTAGGTCTCGCGCAGCTTTATCAATTGCGCGGGAGAGTTGGGCGACGCGGCCATCGCGCATATGCATACCTTCTGCACCCTCGAGACAAAGTGCTATCAGAGGAGGCATATGAGAGGTTGAAGGCGATCGGTGAATTTACGGACCTTGGTTCGGGGTTCAAGCTCGCGATGCGTGATCTAGAGATTCGCGGCGCTGGAAACATGCTCGGTGGAGCCCAGAGTGGGCATATTGCCGCGGTCGGATTTGATCTCTACTGCGAGCTTGTCACCGAGGCAGTTAGCGAACTCAAGGGCGAGCGCATTGAACAGCCGTTTGAGGTGGTTCTAGACCTCCCAGCGGACGCGCATCTGCCCCGCGATTATGTCGAGCGTGACGATGTGCGTATGGAGGCATACCGCCGCCTTGCCGGCGTAGAGAGCCCTCAAGATGTTGATGACATTGAGGCCGAGTGGCTAGATAGGTATGGGCCTCCACCTGCGGCAGCAGATGCGCTCCTAGATGCAGCTCGACTACGCGCCGAGTGCGTCAGGCTGAGAATTAGCAACGTAAGCATTATGCGTACAACAGCGAGACTCGTGGGGCTCTCGCTCCCTGAGAGTCGCAAGGTACGCCTCACCCGCCTTGCCCCTAAGTCCATAGCGAAGGACTCGGAGGTTGTGATTCCCTTAGATGCGCCTCCGAACCGTGTTGTCGCTGCGTTAACAGCACTCCTATTGGAGTTAATCCCTCCAGAGGATCCTGCCGCGAAGAGTTAGATTTTTAGAGCTTTCTTGGAGCAACGCTCTATCCCGAACCCACTTGACCCCTCGGGCGCCGGTAGCATCTCCACTTCATGACGAAACGATCGCTCCGCCTCATATCGCTCTTGCTTATCTCTCTTTTTGCGGTGACCGCAAGCGCGTGTGGTGCGCTTGACGGGTACGCAGCGAAGGTAAACGGAGAGGTCTATTCGCAGGCGGCCTTCAAATCCGACCTCAAGGCCCAGAGAGACAACAAGGTATTTTACGACACCGTCACAAAGGCAGCAGGAACTACGAGCAGCGCCGGTACGGTGAGCAAGCAGATCTCGAACGACTGGTTGACGAACGTTGTATACCAATTAGTTCTTAGTCAGGCAGCGAAAGACAAGAAGATAAAGCTGACCGATAAGGACTTAAGCACCGTCGAGGCAGAGTTTGCACAGAGCACTGCCGGGTGGAGCGCGTTCCCAAAGAGTTTCCGCGCGAAAATTGTTAAGGCAACAGCTCTCACCCGCGGTCTTCAGGCCGACATTGTTGGGGAGCGCTCACCGAGCGATGCAACCGTAGAGGCTTTCTACACGCGCAACGCCGATCGCATCTGCCCGAGTCAAAAAGTCGTGGAGCATATTCTCGTTGCTACTGAGGCCGAGGCTATTTCTATCGAGAACTCCCTAAAGGGAGGTGGCGACTTCGCTGCTATAGCGAAGGAGCAATCTACGGATACAGGATCGGCCGCCGCCGGAGGAAGCCTGGGATGCCTAGCCGCAGGGAGTTTTGTTACAGAGTTTCAAACTGCTGCAGATGCTTTGGCGCCAGGCGCGACTTCGGCTCCGGTGAAATCGCAGTATGGATGGCACGTGATCAGAGTTCTCCCTGCGAGCTACGCGTTGCTTACTGATCAAGTGCAGCAGGCTTATTCTCAAATCGCGCAATCAACCTTTAATACATGGTTCCAGAAGAAACTAGCGAAAGCCGTAGTCAAGATTGACTCCTCAAATGGAGTCTGGGCTAACGGCAAGAATGGTTACGCAGTTACCTCTAAGCCGGCCCCCAAAGTGCGAGAACTTCCGTCGAAAACCTCTGGGTCACAAGGCATTACAGGCGCCACTGGTAACTCGACTCCGTGACTCCAAAAGTCGTTGTCGTCGGGTTAGGCCCGGGAGGCGCCGACCTAGTGATGCCGCGGGCAGTAGCAGCTCTGAGCAGTGCCCCTGTTCTCGTGCGCACTGAGCGACACCCTGCAGTCCAAGAACTGCGAGAACAAGGCATAGAGATGCTCTCGCTTGATGAGGTCTACGAAGCTGCTGCCGATCTTGATGCTGCCTACGCGGAGATCGTGCGGAGAGTTGTTGAGGCAGCAGCGGTTTCTGGGCGTGTCGTGTATGCGGTGCCTGGGAATCCTGGGGTAGCAGAGCGCGCTGTAGGGATGCTGCGCGTGCTTGCAACTGCAGGTGAGATAGAGCTTGAGATAGTGCCAGGGCTCTCGTTCGTCGATATTGCCTGGGCTCGCATTGGGGTAGATCCAATGGCTAACGGTGCGCGAGTTGTAGATGGAAGAAACTTTGTCGTATCTGCTGCAGGGTTGAGCGGAGCCTTACTGATAGCGCAGTGCGACTCTAAGTTTGTACTCTCAGATGTAAAGCTCGCATTGCTTGAGGTGCTCCCTCCGGAGTCTGAAGTGCTTGTCCTGCAACGCCTAGGCCTCCCCAGCGAAGCTGTTTTCTCGCTTGCTCTCGAGGACCTTGACCGCCGAGTAGAACCAGATCACCTAACTTCAATCTACGTAGATACAGGTGAAGCATTGGTAGCAGGGGAGTTTGCAAAGCTCTTCTCGATAGCTGAGCAACTGCGTGCTCCCGGTGGTTGCCCGTGGGACGCAGAGCAGACCCATCGTTCCCTCTCGCGTTACCTATTAGAAGAGGCCTACGAGACAGTAGAGACGATCGAGGGGCTACCTCTCGATGCTCCAGCAGGTGATGTAGATCTTGATGCCTACGCGCTGCTTGCCGATGAGCTTGGCGATGTTCTCTACCAAGTTGTGTTCCACTCAATTCTCGCGGAGGAGGCAGGGGCCTTCACGATGGCAGATGTCTCGCGAGGAATACAGGACAAATTGATTAGGCGCCATCCTCACGTTTTTGGAGATGTCGAGGCGAGCACATCAGATGAGGTGCTTGCTAACTGGGAGATGATTAAGCAGGAGGAGAAGGGCACATCCTCAATAATTGAGGGGATTAGTGCATCGCTCCCCAGCGTCCTCTACGCACTAAAACTTTTTCGCAAGGCAGAGACAGTAGGGATGCTCCCCGAGGGGCGCGCTGGAGCGCTCGCTGAGTTAGACGCGAGCGTTGATGCGGTTCGTCAAGGAGTAAGCGGGGCCGATGATCCCCTCATCGGAGATCTATTGGCGGCAGCGGTCGCCTTATCGCGTGCCGATGGCGCCGATGCCGAGGCTGCTCTGCGGGCATGGGCGCAGCGTTTTCGAGCTCATTTTCTCGCTACCGAGGCGCTCGCTGTATCCGAGGGCGTCGACCTGCGGGACGCGAAGCCCGGGGTCGCTCGTGAGCTCTGGGGTCGGGCTGGTTAAGCACAGGTGGCGCGAGAGTGCCCATGCGTGCTCCAATCCCTAGATGGCTACATACGAAGTCCTCGGAAGTCAGGTCTCTACCCCTGTTGAGATTCGCGATGCGCGATCTTGGTTCTCCACATTTGCGGTGCCGCTCGAGAGCGCTCGCGACCTAATTGCATATAGCGGTCTTGAGCCGTCACCCATGATGGGCAAGCGCGCTCTAGTGAGTCTTGGATTCGTTAGGTATGTGGATGGAGATTTAGGTCCGTACCACGAAGTGGTTGTCGCTGTAATCGTGAGCGCACCTGGGAGCGCACCTGGGAAAAAGAAGAGTGGCGAGACTGGTGCGTTTATCCATCAGTTGCCCGTCAACCAGCCGTTTACGTGTGAGGCTGGGAGAAGTATCTGGGGATTCCCGAAGTTTGTTACCGATATTGAGATTGACGAAGGTGTTCATAGAGATACGGGGACACTCAAGATCGATGGAGAACTGGCATTAAAAATCTCTATTGCTCATGGCGTGCCAACCCGCTTGCCTGACACATCTCTAGCTGCGTATTCATGCGGCGATGGAGTGCTGCGTCGAACGGAGTGGCGTCTTGACGGTGAAGGATCACGCGGACGGCCGGGAGGCGTGAAGATCGAACTAGGGGATAATGCATTCGCAGATGAACTGCGCGTACTTGGATTCCCTCGCAGAGCGCTGATGAGCGGGTCGATGCGCAGGGTGCGTATGACCTTCGGAGATGCTGAGATTGTGGATTTGAACAAACCAAGTAGCCCAGGCACATCAGATTCAACCGTGGGAGCAATCAAGTGACATTCCGAGGTCGCATCGCATTAGTTACAGGGGCTGCGAGCGGTATCGGGTTGTTGGCTGCCAAGCGTTTGGCGGCGCAGGGCGCGCTGGTTGCTGCTGTGGATCTCTCGCTTGAAGGCTTGGCGCCGGCTCTAGAGCACTCGCCAAACGTGCATGCATATGCTGCGGATGTAACCGATCAAGGTGCAGTGAATGATGTTGTAGCGCGCATCACACGCGAACACGGTGGAATCGACCGACTCGTTAGCGCCGCAGGCATTTGTCTCCCAGGGCTGCTTCAAGACCAAGCAGTCGATGACATCTCCCGTGTTATGGATGTGAATTACGGCGGTACCGTTCGGATGGTGAAGGCAGTACTTGATGGAATGATTGAGAGAAGTCGCGGAGACATCGTCTTGATCGCATCGTTGGCCGGTTGGGTCCCGTCATATCGCATGGGGGCATATGGAGCCTCAAAGTTTGCAGTTGTTGCATTCGGTGAGGTGCTATCGCATGAACTTGTCGGAACTGGGCTACGCACCGTTGTCGTCTGCCCGCCACCGGTGGATACGCCGATGCTTGCCGGGATCAACGAGGCCGACCCGAGGGCACTTGAGGGGCTCCCGGGCATTGAGGCGAGGGAGGTTCTTGACTCCGCTGAGGCTGCCCTCGAGCGCGGAGAACTATTCGCATTCCCTGGCCCTAAAACGCGTCAAGCCGTGAGGAGTCGCCGCATGACCCCCGAGCTCCTCTGGCGGCGCCTGAGCCGAGTTGAGAATGGACCATCACGCCAGCCACGCCATGGCGCTCCCCCCGCGTAGGGCATCTCTGAATCGCTGTTTATCCGTTCCTGAGAACCCCGATTGGGTGGGATTGGGGCGCTTCGAAGGGAATTGACTCGGATCCGCCCTCGCTCCTCGGATAGAGGGTCTGGCGTTATTGAGCCTTTTTGGGGGGCAGATGGAGCAAAGTGAAAGCCTCACGGGGCTACTCTTTCAACACTAACCACAAGATTTTAAAGACTGAAAGCCCCTATTTTCCGGGGTAGAGAGAGACGCTATGAGTGCAATTGCAGAGGTAAACGCTCGTGAGATTCTGGACTCGCGCGGAAACCCAACGGTTGAGGTTGAGATTGAACTCATTAGCGGAGCGCGCGGCCGCGCTGCTGTTCCGAGCGGAGCGAGTACTGGAGCGCACGAAGCCGCTGAGCTACGTGATGGTGGCGACCGTTATACCGGGAAAGGCGTGCTGCGCGCTGTAGAGAACGTCGAGCAGGAGATCGCCGACGCGATTATTGGTCTGGAGTCTTCCGAGCAGAGGGTTGTTGATTACACGCTCATTGACCTAGACGCAACTGATAACAAATCTCGCCTAGGAGCTAATGCGATTCTTGGTGTGTCCCTCGCTGTTGCAAAGGCATCAGCCGAGGAGAGTGACTTGCCTCTGTTTCGGTATGTCGGTGGCACGAACGCTCGCACGCTCCCGGTTCCAATGATGAACGTTCTAAACGGTGGAGCCCATGCCGATACAAACGTTGATATTCAAGAGTTCATGATCATGCCGGTAGGTGCGGCATCATTTAGCGAAGCATTGCGATGGGGTACCGAGACCTATCACGCGCTCAAGTCGTTACTCAAAGAACGCGGGTTAGCAACAGCGCTCGGCGATGAGGGCGGTTTTGCCCCAAGCCTTGCATCGAACGAAGAAGCAGTTGTGCTTCTAGTAGAGGCTATTGAGCGAGCTGGCTATAACCCTGGAGCGGAGATTGCAATTGCCCTCGACGCAGCCTCGAGCGAGTTCTATAAAGACGGTCAGTATGTGCTTGCAGGCGAGGGAAAATCCTTCTCCTCGGCTGAGTTCGCTAGTTACCTCGCAGACCTAACTTCTCGTTATCCGATCATCTCGATTGAAGACGGAATGGATGAAGACGACTGGGACGGATGGAGCGCTCTTACTAAGGCCGTTGGCGATCGCGTGCAATTAGTCGGAGATGATCTATTTGTAACCAATGTCGAGCGCCTCGGCCGCGGCATTGAACTTGGAGTAGCGAACTCCATTCTTATCAAGGTAAATCAAATCGGAACTCTTACGGAGACGCTCGACGCGATCGAACTCGCAACGCGCTCCTCGTACACGTCAGTCATGTCTCATCGAAGCGGCGAGACTGAAGACACAACAATCGCCGATTTAGCGGTGGCAACAAACTGTGGACAGATCAAAACAGGGGCGCCTGCGCGTAGTGATCGCGTCGCTAAGTACAACCAACTACTCCGCATAGAAGAGGTACTCGAAGAGGCGGCGATGTATCCAGGCCTGAGTGCAGTTGCTCGTGGGAGTAGCGGGGCTCGCTAATGGCTACTCTGAACAAGAAGGCACAGAAGAAGAAGTCACCTAAGAAAAAGGCGCTGGCACCCAAGACGCGCGCTCCGAGAAATGGCTCGACCGGCACTAATCAAATCCCTAAGTGGGGAAGAATTGTCGCTATTTCTGTAGGGGCAATTGTGCTTTTCGCTGTCCTTGCATATCTATTCCCTGTGCGTTCGTATATCCGTCAGCAGAATCGAATCAGCGTTGCTGAGAAGCAATTGGTTCTCCTTCGGACCCAGACCAAGATTCTTAGAGATCAGAAGCAGTTACTAGAGTCCCCCGCCGAGATCGAGCGAATTGCTCGCGCTCGTTTCGGGATGGTTAAGCCAGGGGAGCAGCCTTGGGCTGTGGTCCCCGGGCCAACAGGTGCGGTGGGCGGCAGTGGGGCAACGGGATCCACTTCCCCATAGCGAAGCGATGCCCTTTACACTCCAAAGCGTGCCTACCAATCCAGCAGACCTTGAGGCCGTGACCCTCTTGTTAGGGCGCGCGCCGCGCGCAGAGTTTGAAGTAGTGGTGCGTGGAGAGAATGGCGAGCCAGTGGTTCTTATGAACTCAGCACTTATGTATGACTCAACGCCGATGCCGACTCTCTACTGGCTCGTAGATCCCGAGCTCAATAGGCGTATTGGAACGCTTGAGGCAGAGGGTGGGGTTCGCTCCTCCGAGGCTGCAGTAGATGCAGGAGCGTTGATTGACGCTCACAATGCATATGCAGCCAAGAGAGACGCCTCTCTGCCGGAGAGTTACGAGGGGCCCCGTCCATCTGGCGGCGTCGGAGGTACACGCATTGGCGTGAAGTGCCTACATGCTCATTATGCGAATTTTCTTGCAGGGGGAGTTGACCCTGTGGGCGAGTGGGTAGAGCAGAGACTCTCGAATGAAGTTGAGGAATCTAAGTAATGCGCTGTGCAGCGATTGATATGGGGACAAACTCAACTCGCCTGCTCGTCGCAGATGTTGAGGGATCTGGTGTTGAAGCAGATGTAAAGACTCTCGAGCGCTTGATGACCATCACTCGCCTAGGCGAAGGAGTCTCCTCGACTCGGCGATTGAGCCCAGCGGCTATCGAGCGTGTCTGTGTCGTGCTTCGCGAATATCGCGTCGTATTGGAGAGCATGGGGGTTGAGCGTGTGCGCGCAACTGCAACGAGTGCAGCACGCGACGCCGAGAATCGCGATGAATTTGTTAAAGCTGTAGAGGATGCGCTTGGGTTTGCGCCAGAGATCATCTCTGGCGAGGAGGAGGCAGCGCTCTCTTTCCTTGGCGCAACAGCGGGCCTCGATGCGCCTGGGCCATTTCTCGTTGTTGATATCGGCGGCGGCTCAACAGAGTTCGTAGTCGGCACCGATAAACCCGAGGGGCTCATCTCTATTGATGTGGGCTGTGTTCGCGTTACCGAGACGTTCCTTCACTCAGATCCGCCACTCCCAGACGAACTCTCAAATGCTGTGCAGGTACTGCGCGATCACATGGCCGATGTAGTACGAGAAGTTCCAGGTGTACGTGACTGCGCGACTCTTATCGGGCTTGCGGGCACAGTGTCAGCGGTCGCGTCAATTGAGCAAGGATTGGTTGAGTATGACCGCTCTCGGATCCATGGCTTTCGTATCACCCGCGCAGCAGCAGAGGATGTTTTCCGAACGCTCGCGACTGAGTCTCTAGAGCAGCGGAGATTCAACCCTGGTTTGGAGCCCGAGAGAGCATCAGTGATTGTCGGTGGATGCATAGTCCTCGTCTCCGTGCTTAGGTCCCTAGGGTATGGCGAGGTACTCGTTTCGGAGTCCGACATCCTTGATGGGGTCGTACGGATGCTCGCAGCTAACTAGCCCTAGATACGATCCTTAGATGATTGAGCGACTGTTACTCGGCCCTGGACCCTCCAACGCCTACCCAGAGGTACTTGAAGCGCTCTCGCAGCCTGTGCTTGGTCACCTTGACCCGGAGTTCCTCTCACTCCTCGATGAGACGAGCGAGCGCCTGCGCATAGCGTTCAAGACTTCGAACGCTTTGACCCTCCCGATTAGTGGAACAGGGTCTGCTGGCATGGAGGCGTGTTTTGTCAACCTGCTTGAACCCGGAGACACCGCGATTATTGGTGTCAACGGAGTCTTCGGCGAGCGCATGTGTGAGGTGGCGCGACGATGCGGAGCTGAGGTTCTGCGAGTGGAGGCCCCATGGGGAGATCCAATTGATCCCCA
Source organism: Actinomycetes bacterium (assembly GCA_037146835.1). Lineage (GTDB taxonomy): Bacteria > Actinomycetota > Acidimicrobiia > IMCC26256 > IMCC26256 > IMCC26256. Next base: position 33,268 of record JBAWWI010000006.1, read on the forward strand.
GCGATTGCTCGATGCCCAGCGCTCTAATCCGCGCGCTCGTGTTGTAGCTGTGGTCCATGCGGAGACCTCAACCGGAGTGGAGAGTGAAATCGCTCCACTAAGGATTCTTCAAGAGACGGATACTTTGCTCATTGTCGATACGGTCACAGGCCTCGGTGGAGTGCCGGTGGAGGTAGACGCGTGGGGAGTGGATGCGTGCTACTCGGGGACACAGAAGTGCCTTGGGGTGCCACCTGGCCTCTCGCCGATCACTCTCTCGCCACGCGCAGTTGAGCGCATAAAGACGCGCTCCACGCCAGCGCAGTCCTGGTATCTAGACCTTGGGTTAATCGGCGACTACGTAGGCGCAGCGCGTAAATATCATCACACTGCCCCTACCTCGATGATCGCTGCGCTCCATGCCGGGCTTGGGGTGTTGCTCAATGAAGGGCTAGAGACTTCCTGGGCTCGCCACAAGTTGGTTGGGGCGCAGTTGCAGAGCTCGCTGGTTGAGCGAGGATTCAAACTAATTGCGCGTGATGGCTACCGACTCCCGCAACTAACCGCAGCTTGGCTACCTGAGGGAAGCGATGAAGCCACGCTGCGTCGAGCGCTCCTTGATGGCTGGGGGATTGAGGTAGGCGGAGGGCTTGGTGCTTTCGCAGGAAAGGCTTGGCGCGTCGGCCTCATGGGGCACTCAGCGCGCACCGAATCCGTAGAGCGCCTAATAAGCGCAGTCGACGAACTTGGGCTGAATAGCCAGTCTTAATTGAGCCCTAAGTGAACCTTGAAGAGTCGCTACTCGGTTGGAGCAGCGGGGAGTTGAAGGAAATTGTCTCGGTAAAAACGTAGTTCCGAGATTGACTCGAGAATGTCTCCAAGGGCGCGGTGCTGCTCTGCTTTCCCTGGGCGCTTCTTATAGACCGCCGGGTTCCAGCGTCGTGCGAGTTCCTTTAGAGAGGAGACGTCGATGCTGCGGTAATGGAGATACTCCTCGAGCTCCGACATCATGGAGTCAAGAAAACGCCTATCAGCGCCTATTGAGTTGCCGCACAGCGGTGCAGTTCTCGCAGTCGGTATATGGCTGCGGACATACGCCAGCGCCTGAGCATGAGCGTCGTCGACGGATACCGTGGATGCCCGGATCTCGTTGATGAGCCCAGACTTGGTGTGCATCTTGGTGACGAAGTCGTCCATCCCGGAGAGCTCTTCCTCAGAGGCATGAATGACTAGGTCAAGCCCATCATCTAGAGGATTGAGATCCACATCGGTCACTATGACTGCTATCTCAACAATGACGTGGCGTCGAATGTCGAGGCCAGTCATCTCGAGGTCCAGCCAGACGAGGTGCTCTGGAGTGTTGGGGGCAGTTGGTTTTGGCATCGGGGAGAGAGCCTATGGCGTGTGGAGCGCGGCTGGTGAATGTGCCGCTAATCTGCACTCTCCGGGCGATGAGCAATTCTTGGCGAGAGGGGGGACGAATGCCGAGCAGATCTTCTATTTTCATTGATGGCCCGCGCGTCACCCTGCGTCCGCTGAGGGACTCAGACTTTGAAGCATGGAGAGAGGTTCGTAATGCGAACCGCGAGTGGATTGAGCCATGGGAGCCATTGCCTGACTCCGGGACCCCAGATGCAACTTCAGATAAATCTGCTTTTCGATCTAGGTGCGCAGCATGGGATCGCCAGCGGCAGTTTGACGCCGCGTACGGCAACGGCATTTTCTTTCAGGACACTTTGATTGGTGAGGTAAGTCTCGGCAGTGTGCAACGCGGACCATTCCAGTCTGCATATGTTGGCTATTGGATCGCCGAGCGCCATGCGGGGAACGGTCTAGCGCCCGAGGCAGTAGCGCTTACTCTCAGATTCGGGTTCGATACGCTTCGACTCCACCGCATCGAGGCCGCGATAGTGCCGCGTAACGCCGCAAGCCGACGAGTGGCAGAGAAGCTAGGGCTACGCAACGAGGGGACGTCGATCGGACTGCTCCAGATTCGCGGCGTCTATGAGGACCACGTTAGATACGCGATTGTCTCCTCAGAATGGGAGCATCGTCGCGCTGAGATTGAGAGAGATTTTCTAACTCGAGACTCGCCTGAACTATCGGAGCTGAGTTAAAGCGAAGCCTTTTTTGAGCGCCTCGTACTCTGCTGCGGCCGGTTTGATGCTCGAGACTTGAGCGGTGTAGATCCGGTCAATGGTCAATAACATTGAGGAATAAATAAGCCTTTTACCGACTTTATAGACGAACTCTTTAGAGGCGGCTGTGCCGAATACCGCAGGCGGGCGCTGTGAAATGAACTCCCCGTTTGAGTCCGCGACTAGCGCGTTTGCAGCCTCATTTAGAGCGTTGAGGGGATCCTCTGCAGCGCTCTCAGGCTGCTGAGTCCAATTTATTGAGAACCGAAGGTCTTTGCTTACGTTGCTCGAGACAGTGACAGTCTTGGTTGCACCATCGCCAGATGCGACGCGCTCAGGTGTTGTTGGGAAACGAGCGCTGAAACCATCGCCCTCGTAGACCTGACCCTCGCCATTAATGAATCGTTCAACAGCTGAGCCCGCGGTTGCGTTGATGATCCATCCCCAGGCAACAACACCTAGGGCAATAAGGACAATTGCGCCGAGACTCCATCCAACGGCAGTCATTATCGGCGATCGGTCCCGCGTAGGAAGAGCCTCAAGGATTACAGAATCATCAACTAAGCCGTCATCAACTAGACCCTCATCAACTAAATCAGTTGGTGGCACCTGCGAATCCGTCACCTTGTACTCGTATTCGCGCATCTAATTATGGGAAATAGTGCAGGGCTCTTCAATCCGAAGTCTCCTCAGCGTCCAGTTCGCTCAGCAAACCAAGGCTGGCTAAATGACCAGACCTGATCGACGAGTTCGTTGGCCAAGGCCTCAGGGTGGTTTGAAGTTGGGTGTGCATTGCGAAGCGTGGCCTTCGTTCGGATAGAGAGGTCCCGAGGGGCTTCTGCCGCTCGCTGTGCATGCTCAACTGCTCGATCTAGAAGCGTGTCATCTGAGACGCACTCCCAAGCGAGCCCGATTGTTGCCGCGCGCGCCCCGTCGATGCGGACCCCGAAAAGGTCTAACGCTGCAGCGGCCTGGGGTCCGACTGCGCGGTCGAGGAGCCATGTGTGGCCGCCACCTGGGTGAATTCCAATGGAGAGAAATCGTGAGTCGAATCGAGCTGCTTCACCAGCAATGCGCAGATCACATGCAAGTGCAAGGTTGAAACCAGCCCCCACTGCAGGGCCATTTACAGCTGCAACAGTTGGGAGGGAGCAATTGAGCACACGCAGAAATCCCTCGTAAACACTTGTTACCGACTCTGGATCTCGCTCCCCGCTACCCATTGCGGCGAGGTCGCCGAGGTCTGCACCCGCACAGAAGGCCTTTCCGGCGCCTGTTATTACAAGTGACCCAACACTCTCGTCGTCCTCTGCTGCATCAACCGCCGAAACAATTCCAGCGACTAACTCTGCTGAGAGAATGTTTCGCCGCTCTGCGTCATCAATCGTGATGACCTCGACTCTGCCTCGACGCTCGACGTGTACAGGCACTATTCGTTCCCTTCTCGGCTTATTGCTGGGGAGTGACGGAAAAACGTCTCGACGTCGCGCTCATAGCGGTATGAGGGGTTGCTATCCCCTACAACTGACTCAAGTCGAAGGCTTCTTGCAAACGCGTTCACCGTAGCTGCGGTCGTGTACTTGTACTCAAATCCAGCGCGCCTATACGCACGAGTGTCTACGACGCGGCCGTAACGTAGAAGGTCAAGCACCTCAGGCGGTAGGTCAACAACTCGCGTCATGCGTAGTGGCTCCGCCGCCCAGTTTGTAAAGAATGGGGGGAGAGGGAGCCTGCGTTTTCCAATGACCTGACAGATTTCGCTCCAAGGCATGGTGCCGCGACCAGCAACGTTATAAACCCCTGGAATGTCGTTTCTAGTCGCAAATATAAGGGCGCCTGTGATGTCATCCTCGTGGACAAATTGCAGGCGAGGATCAAATCCGAGAATCTCCGGGACTACAGGCAGGCTCAGCGAGCGAGCAAATGGTGAGGTGATGTCGTCGCCGAGTGCATTAGAGAAACGAAGTTTGGTCACCACCACATGTGGATTGTCAACTGCGAAGTCGCGCACGAACGCAGAGGTCTCCAGTAGTGACCGCTCTACCTCGGTGTGGGGAGCGGTGGTGCGCTCCATATCCTCACGGAAGAAATATGGGTCTCGTTTGCCTGCTCCATATACCAATGTTGAGGACTTAACAATCAGTTTCCGAACGGTGCTCCCCGCTGCTCCAGCGGCTGCGAGCAGGTTCATTGTGCCGATCACGTTTACTTCATGCATACGACGATTGCTGTGCTCTGTTGAGTCAACAAGCAGATGGGTATGGAGAATTGTGTCGACCTTTGTCGCCTTAACAATGCGTTGAAGAATTGAGTAGTCGGAGTCCGCTCTTACGAACTCAGTTCGTTCTAGCGGAAGGCGAGGCTCGTTGGTGTCAAGACCGACGATTACCTCTACGTCATCAAACTGCTCAAGAGCCTGTGCGAGGCGGCTTCCCCAGAATGTCCCTAGGCCGGTTACTAGTACGCGCATAATTGATCTACCACCAAGTGCTGCGTCGTGATCGCAGCATGTCATAAAGGGCCTCTTGAATGCGCCCGCGAATCATCTCAGAAGCATCCATAACGCGTGCTCTTGAGTAACGCTCTTGGTCTGGTTCGGCTGTGAAATGAATCGGTTCAAGCACGCGAATGCGGAATTTTGCAGGTAAATATGTCAATCCCCCAAGCGGGCCGAACATCAGCATGTTGGCAGTAATCGGCGCATAGGGAATACCGAGAAGGTTCGCTAGGCGACGGCTCTTGAAAAGAATCGGCATGGACTCTTCTGCTCCGACCACTGCAATCGGAATAATCGGAACACCTGCGCGCATAGCAATCTCAACAAAGCCACCGCGACCAAAGCGGGCTAGCCGGTATCTATCTTTGTAGAGCTTTCCCGTACCCTTCGCTCCTTCGGGGAACACGAGAACCAATTGCTGATCTTCTTTTAGTAGTCGGTAGGCGTTATCGGGGTGTGCAGTTACCCCGCCCGCGCGCGACCAGAGTGTTCCAAGTCCGGGTAGCTCTCTAAATAGGTACTCAGCTAATCCGTATACGGGTCTTCCGAGTTCGGTCTCGATTCCATGCATGATGGCTGGAGCATCTGACGGAATCGCTCCAGCGTGATTAGAGACAAGGAGCGCGCCGCTCTCGGTCGGGATGTGCTCGATGCCTTCCCACTGAACTCGGAACCAGTATCGGTAGAGCGGGTCGTACATGCGTCGCGCGATGCTGCGAACACGTTCGCTACGTCCCCACGGGTCAACATCTCCTGTGCGAATCTCGCGGTCTGGAGGCTCTGGGTCGGGGAGCTCGCGCGCTCGTCGGGCAGGCATAGGCACTAGCGATTGATTAGAGGCTTGCTCTGCTCTCGGGCCGAGATCTATGACGTTAGATTCTTCATTAATGGCCTCAACGACGCGCTGAGATCTCTCAAATGAGGCTCGCTCACTGCTCGATTTTGGGTCGTCAAAATGCCCGGGCATACCGCTAGGCAACATCACCCACGGCCTCACCGCAACTCGGCGCCTAAAACGCTCCTAAATGGGGCACCGCTGAGGACGTTTAGTGGCCATGAAAGAAGGCTGTCACACCCATCTGCGAGAGTCATTTACGTGACTGGTGTACCCGCTCTTCGCTTCGCCTCTTTGGCCCGCTCCCTCGGAACCGCTGCGCGCGCCTCAGGCCTTGAGGTCCCTGCATTCCGCAGCCCGCCTCGCATCCCGGAGGTAAATCGGTCTATCCGCAGATACCCAGGGGGATCGGTGGTCTCCGTGAAGATCAAGGGGCGCCCCCTCGGACGGGTCGTGGAGGACATGGTTGATGGCGTACTCATCGCTAATGGAGTTAGGGGCGAGGCATCGCCAAGGCTCCGCCTGGCTCTGCTGCGCGCCGCCCTCGGCGAGTTTCTTCCAGAGACTCAGGTCCCAAATACTCAGGTCGCAGATGGAGGAGGCGTGGAGGCATCACCGGTAATCCGCGCTGATTCATTACCTGAGGCACCCGCGGCATCTACCCTTGAGCAACCTGCCCGGGTGGCGGAACGGCATACGCAGGCGGCTTAAAACCGCCCGCCCGAAAGGGCTTACGGGTTCGAGTCCCGTCCCGGGTACTTAAGAGGTGTGAGTCGGGCGTGGTGCGGTGGCAAAGCTTGTAGATCTGTGCGCCTAGTGTGGCGGGTCTATGCAGATAAGTACCGCAATGTTTTGTGATTTCGCACAGGTTCGCGAGGGGCTCCTATTCGTATCCTCGGGTGGAGTTACTAGATCCCTGCGCGACGAGCTTCCAGCCCCCATTGGAGTCTTCCTCGCTATGGTTATTGAGCTTGATCGCTTCGAGGCGCAGCAGCAGCACACGCTGCTAGTGCGTGTGATCGATGAGGACGGCAAAGAACTCGCCGAGGTAAACGGAACCTTCGAGTTTGGCTCGCCTGAGATGCTCCTTATTGATGAGCAGCCATCGATCCCGATAACTCTCGATCTCCGCAATGTGGCTGTCGAGCGGTATGGGCCGGTGCTGGCGAATATCTACGTTGACGGCCAGATCCTGCACGGAGTCAATCTCCACGTGATGCAGTCGCCTAACTCTTAGAGTCTTCTCGCGCCCTTAGCGTTGACCCACCGTCGCTAATTAAAGAGCGATTCCAAAGATTTCGCCGAGTTCATTTAACGCGTCTCCAACATCGGCGACCTTGATCGTTGTCATCCCCATTGCTCTTGCAGGCTTGAGATTTATCCCTAAATCATCGAGGAAAACTACCTCGCTCGGTTTTACTGCGAGTCGCTCACAGGTCAATTCGTAGATCCGCGGATCAGGTTTGCGCATCCCCTCTACGGCTGACTCCACGACGATGTCGAATAGGCCAAGGTGCCCAAGAGAGTGAGGCCGTTCATCGGTACGACCTCCAGCGAGTGCCCAGTTATTTGTAAGTGCTCCTATGAGAAGCCCAATAGTTCTTAAGGCACTAATTGCAGCGACCATCTCTTGGCGCGGAGTAAGGCTCGACCCGACCATGGCCATGAGTTGCTTTGCAGAGATCTTCTCGCCGGCAAGCAGAGCCTCGCCCTCTAACTCAGAGCAGAACTCTTCGAAGGTCACGTCACTTCTCTCGAGGCGCGCCCATGCACCGTCTTCAGCGCTGCGCGCAATTACCGCGCGCACAAATCCCTTACTTAAACCCTCTTCCTTTTCGTATGCATCAAATGCATCGAATGGGGAGGGGAAGACAACTCCGCCTAAGTCAAAGAGAACCGCACGAAACTGAGTCGAGTTGCCTCCAGGTTGCGCTTGGCTCATAGGCAGAGTTCGGCCATCACGCGGATTGCTTCAATCTGAGCTGAACCGACAATGAGGGTCCCAACTCCAGATTCGCGCCACGCATCAAGACGGTCCGCGATGCGCTCCTTTGGTCCAATGAGTGCAATCTCATCCACGAGCGAGTCGGGTACTGCAGCAGCAGCCTCGCGCTTCTTGCCATCAAGGTAGAGATCCTGAATCTCTTTTGCCTCGGCCTCATAGCCATAACGACATGCGAGGTCGTTGTAGAAGTTCTTCCCGCGAGCGCCCATCCCGCCAACGTAGAGAGCGATCATTGGCTTAGCGAAGCCGCGAAGCATCTCGAGGTCGTCTCCTAAGAGCACGTTTACTGTAGGAGCAATATCGAAATTGGCGAGGCTCTTATCACCGCCGGCTTTAGCGAATCCAGCCTCGACTGCATCGCCAAACGCAGATGCATAGCGCTCAGGCGAGAAGAAGATCGGCAACCATCCATCTGCAATCTCTGCAGCAAGCTCAACGTTCTTAGGCCCAATTGCAGCGAGGTAGATCGGAATGTCAGAGCGCCTTGGGTGCACGATGATCTTTAGGGGCTTGCCTAAACCAGTCGCGCCGGGACCTGTATATGGAATGTCGTAGTGCGCGCCGTGGTGCTCAAGCGGTGCTTCTCGTCGCAGAATCGTGCGAACAATCTCAACATATTCGCGAGTGCGACCTAACGGTTTTCCGTAAGCCTCGCCGTGCCATCCCTCTGCAACCTGAGGGCCAGATGCGCCGAGACCAAGCATGAATCTTCCGCCGCTCATGAGGTCAAGCGTCGCAGCTGTCATCGCTGTCATCGCTGGGGTGCGTGCAGGCATCTGCATGATCGCTGGGGCGAAAGACATGTTCTCGGTATTCGCAAGCATCCATGTCAGCGGTGTGACGGCGTCAGTTCCGTAAGCCTCTGCTGTCCAGCCCGAGGAGTATCCAAGGCGGTCGGCCTCTCGCGCTACTGCGAGTGCACCCTCGAGGTTTGAACCCCAGTCTTGATAACCAAAATTGACGCCGAGTTTCATTGCGTGCCTCCCTGAGGCCGGACTCATGCCCAGCGATTTTCTTATGATTCCACGCTTCGTTGTATCGGTGCGAACTTTTGGCAGAACAATCCAGCGTGGCGATAACTGACGCGATTGCCGTGAAACTCTCTCGCCGCCACCACGGGAGGCGAAGGGCAGGGGTTAGCCATAGGCTGTGGTCATGATTGATCTACATACTGAGGTAGTTGCCCCATCAACCGCCAAGCGCATTTTGATGCTTATTCATGGCTTCGGTGCCGACGAGCGTGACCTAGCCGGGCTCCTTCCTTACCTTGACCCGGAGGGTGCTTACTGCGTTCTGCTGCCGCGCGGGCCAGAGGGAGTTGCGGGCACTCCAGGGTATGCCTGGTACCAGTGGGACTCCTCGGGCGCGCCAGATCTAGCGCGCTTTATTGAGTCGCTAGACGCGCTCGACGCCCTCCTAGACAGCGAGTGCGAGGCGCGTGGCTTCGAGCGCTCGGAGGCAATCATCGGCGGCTTCTCACAGGGCGCTGGGATGGCCCTAGCTCTGGGGCTTCGCACTGGCCCGACGATGCCCAAGGCTGTGCTCGCGATGAGCCCTGCCATTCCTGGGCCGCCGCTGCCGGTATTGGTTGACCCTGAGAGCATCAAGGGCCTCCCTGTACTTATTGAGCACGGCACTGAGGACGAGATCGTCAAGGTTGTCAATGCGCGTTCACTAGCTCGCGATCTTGCGGCGCGTCTCGTGCCTGTTACCTATCTGGAGTTTCCAATGGGGCACGGTGTGGCGATTGAGGGGATCGAGGCAGCTCGCTCATGGCTTGTGGCGGTTGAGTCGGGGGAGTTGCCCTCTGTGGCGATCCCAGCCGATCCACCCGAGGGCCCAGTTCGTAATGTCACCACCGCTTCTTTTGCGAGTGAGGTCATGCAGAGCGAGCTGCCTGTAATCGTTGATTTTTGGGCACCTTGGTGTCAGCCCTGCAGGCAGGTCTCACCGATTGTTGAGCAGATAGCGGTAATGCGCGCGGGCGCTTACAAAGTAGTGAAGATCAACATCGATGAGGAGCCGAGCCTCGCTGAGCAATTTGGTGTGCAGAGCATCCCAATGATCGCCTTATTTAGAAACGGCCGACTCGAGCGCGTATGCCAAGGGGCCAAGCCGCGTCCTCAGATTGAGGCTGATCTCGGAATGCTTGTTATTCCCTAACTGCTCATCTGAGCAGATGCTGATCAACCCGGTCGTGCGGCACCCATGACGTTACCCATGGAGGCGATCTTCACGACATCGCCTGTCTGAGGTGCGGTGATAATCAAGCCTCCGCCAATGTAAATAGCTACATGGCTAGACCCATTGCTCCCTCTGAATACGAGGTCTCCAGGCTGGAGTGCTGAGAGCGGGATGTGGGGGAGAGATCTGTACTGGGCTCCGGAGAAGTGGGCCAGACGGACTCCGGCTGCTCCCCATGCAGCCATTGTTAGGCCGGAGCAGTCGTAGGTGGCTAGTCCCGCTGTGGCATAACGGTACGGCTTTCCAAGTTGTGCTCTGGCGAAAGCGATCGCCGTAGCGGCCCCCGCTGACGGCGCAGGAATATTTGGGAACCTCTCAGGGTTTCCGGTTCGGCCTCGACCTGGGTTCGATGACGTATTACGTACCGTCGCTGCTCGACGCGCCTGCTCCTGAGATACAAGCCTTGCGATATCTCCCTTGACCTGAGATAGCAGTCGTCGCTGCTCGGCATTTGCGGCAGTGACCTGAGCTTGGGCGCTCGCTACAGCATCTCGCTGAGAGGCGGCGGCGGCTTTCTGGCGCTCGAGCTCGGCGCGCTGAACGGCTAGCTCCTCGCGTGCTCGCTGGAGGGTCTCAAGGAGAGTGCCATCGTGCTCCGCTGCGGCGGCCGCGTATTTTGATCGGATACCGAGCTCATTGATCTTTTTAACGTTTGTTGCACGAAGCGGGGTGCCTGTAGTGGCGCCCTTGTAGATGGTCGAGGCTCGGCTCGAGAGGAGGCCAGTTATTCGGGTGGTCTGTGCCTGAGCCTCATCGGTCCGTCGCTGAGCCTCTGCGATGCCTGACTGAGCCTCTGCAACCCGGAGGCGAGCACCGTTGAGGCGCTCAGAGAGGATGTTGGTCCGCGCTCCATTGGCGGCAATTGATGCCTCAAGCGCAACTGCTTGGCGGCGCTTGCTGTCGACGGGAGCGCTACCTGCAACCCCAGCCAATCCGATGGAGGCTGAGAGGAGAGTTGCGATGAATGGTGCTATTGATTTTCTGAGCTTCATTTGGGGGCCTTCCTCTGATACGAGCGCATTGCCCGTCTCCTCGGTTGGTCCTTGCCGAACACGGCTTGCACAGCAGTTGGACAAACTATTTTGCATTCAATCTTGGATTGAACTTTTTTGAAATGATCTGATTTGAACTAGACGTGACAACCCAAAGGTGAGGGGTTGCTGATGCCCTAGACCCTAGGCGCCGGGAGGGTCAAAGTGCTACGCGGGGAGCGAAAAAGGGCTCTGACCAGCACTTTCGCGATTTTTGGCCTAAGAGTGGCCTAGGAGTTTTTGAACTCCGGAGCGGACCAAGCCATTGCCTTCGCAATCGAGTCAGCGACCCTCTGCCACTCGGTCGGGTCCCATCCCTCGGCGACCTCGCCAACCGAGGTGTCCTGGCGAATATGCACCAAAGCGGGGAGCGAGGTGATCCCGAGGCCTGCGACGAGAGTCCGGTCTGGGTCAACAAAGGTCATGACCTCGTCTGCCTTCTTGCCAAGGATTCTTCGTGCAATCGCTGGAGTGGTTGGAACAACAAAGGCGGTTCGGCAGTCCGCGTCCCCAAGGACCTTGAATATCTGGTCGGCGATCGGGAAATATCTTGTCGCCTCCATCTCGTCAGGGAGGATTACCAGGCACAACTGAAACATGGTGGTCCAGTCGTCTATGGAGCGACTGCTTCCGGAGATGGTCTGGAGCGCCAATTGGGGATCTGGGTTGGTTGCCACAGTTTGGAAGGTTACCCTGCCGCGCTAGGTAGCCTCGGTCTCGCGCGGCCCCCAAATTGCTAGAGGGGCCCTCTTGACGGGAGCGAGCCATGAGCAGACGAGACATCATCCGCATGACCGAGGCCGAGGTTGAGTCCTACCTCACCTCAGGGCGAGATCTTCAAGTTGCCTCCATCAATGCTGACGGCACCCCGCACCTTGTGACCATGTGGTTCGCTCTTGTAGATGGCGACCTCTGCTTCTGGACCTACGGGCGCAGTCAGAAGATCGTGAATCTCCAGCGCGACCCGCGGGTTACTGTGCTCGTCGCCGACGGGGATGTCTACGAGCAACTTCGTGGAGTCTCCGTAGCGGGCACGGCAACGGTTATTGAAGATCGAGATGAGGTCAACGCTATTGGCGAGGCCGTCTTCGAGAAATACTGGATGCCCATTAACGATGAGGCTGTTCGCGAGGGCGTGCACGCGATGGGCGCCAAGCGCTTAGGGGTGCGGATAAGTCTCGACAAGGTCGTCTCGTGGGACCACTCAAAACTCGAGGGCGCTTACTAAC
>JBAWWI010000007.1:0-40482 GCA_037146835.1 Actinomycetes bacterium
CGACACCCAAGACCTCGACACCCAAGACACCTACCACCGCTGCGTCGAAGATCTCATGGCGCAGTTGCTCTGGTGGCGAGTGCGGATCTATGAAGGTTGGGCTACGCGCATCAGATAATCCTCTGGCAAAGGGTGCGAAGGTAATCGACCTTGCGCTCTTTCGTGCGCGCGCATCTGAGTCATCAAAACGAATTGGTGCCCTGCTGATAAATCCTGGAGGCCCAGGGGGTTCGGGCTTCGATGCAGCACGAACGCTCGCGAATATCTTGCCCTCAGCGATTACAACTCGCTTCGACATCGTCGGTTGGGACCCGCGCGGTACTGGTAGATCAACCCACGTCCAGTGTGGGCGTCGCCTTGATTACCTCTTTAATTCTGATACAGCCCCTGATAGTGATTCGGAGAGGAGCGAACTCGAGAGGGTTTCTCAGCGTTTCGCCGATGCGTGTGCATCTAGGAGTGGAGACCTGCTCAACCACGTCTCTTCATTCGACACTGTTCGAGATATGGAGAGCATTAGAAGGGCGCTCGGCGAGAGCAAGATCAACTACCTCGGTTACTCGTACGGAACCTTTATCGGTGCTTTGTATGCGCGCGAATTCCCGAAGCATGTGCGTTCTATGGTGCTTGACGGTGCTGTAGACCCCGCGGTCTCCCCAGAGGCTTCGTTGATCGAGCAGGCACAGGGTTTAAGCAGGGCTCTTAATCTCTTCTTTGATTGGTGCGACACTCAGAAGAAGAGTGAGAAGGGTTGCGATTTTGGTGAAGCGCGCGCATCTAGTGCATATGAATCGCTACGCCTCGCTACTGATCTGAGACCGGTCACTTATAAGAAACGAATTTTCGGTCCAACACAATTCGATCTTGGTGTGAGTTCGTACCTCTACTCAGGGGAGGGTGGGTATGAACTTCTCGCATCGGCGTTGGCGGACCTGGCACATGGAGATACGCGGACGCTCCTTGAGTCGTCGGACGCCTATGTCGGGCGCTCTAGCGACGGAACTTACGATGATTCCTGGGCAGCGTTTCTAGCAGTCTCCTGCCTCGACGGCCCATCCTTAGGCGATGAGTCGGCCCTTGCAGGGGTCTCTAAGAGGGCCAGATCTGCATCTAAGGATTTTGGGGCCGCGAGCGTTGGGCTTGGTTACCCATGCGCGTTCTGGCCGTCAAAGCCACTCCTAGCGGAGTCGCTACCGGTATCAGCCCCCAATGCTCCGCCGATTGTCGTTGTAGGCACTCGTGACGACCCGATTACCCCTCTTATATGGGCGAAGGGCCTTGTCTCGGAACTCATGTCTGGGCACCTTGTTGTCGCCCCGGGGGCCCAGCACACCTCCTATCCGTCTCGGGATGGCTGCTTAGACCCAATCATTAATTCATATTTTCTGCGCCTTAGGGTTCCACAGGACGAAGCGACATGCCCCGCCGCTCAGGTCGTTATTGCTGGCGGTTCTCCTGTAATCTGACGGTGCGTCAGATTGGTGATAAGTAAGTAAATGAGACACGTCAGGCAACGCAGTATTGCGTTGACTGGCAACGATTAGCCGTCTATCTAGGAGGACCTAAATGACTTCGACCGATCAAAACCCCAAGGATGGGCAGGTCTCAGACTTTCCGCGCATCGTCAGTGTCGATGATCACGTCGTTGAGCCTCCTCACCTTTGGAAGACATGGCTCCCCGCAAAGTTCAAAGAGCGCGGCCCTCGCATTGAGCGCCACGGACTCGCCGGCCTGAAGTTTCTAGGTGGCACTCAGTACGAGTACCAGTTAGACGACGACGCGCCTCCCTGTGATATTTGGTTCTATGAAGACGGCATGTATCCGCATAAGCGCCATGTAGCCGCTGTTGGATTCCCGCGCGATGACATGGGTCTTGTCCCGATTACTTATGACGAGATGCGCCCGGGTTGCTATGACCCGAAGGCTCGCGTAATTGACAACACCATGAACTGGGTTGATGTATCACTCTCCTTTCCTACGTTCCCTCGATTCTGTGGCCAGACATTCCTTGAGGCCAAGGACCGCGAGCTAGCCGAGGCATGCGTCTATGCCTATAACGACTGGATGGTTGAAGAGTGGTGTGGCGATAGTGGTGGGGCGCTAGTACCGCTTCCAATTATTCCGCTTTGGGATGCAAACCTTGCAGCTAAAGAGGTTCGGCGAAACGCGGCCCGTGGTGCGCGCGCTGTTTGTTTCAGCGAGATCCCACCTCACCTAGGCCTCCCGAGCATCCACTCCGGATATTGGGACCCGTTCTTCATTGCATGCTCAGAGACTCAGACCGTTGTATGCATGCACATTGGTTCGTCATCTCGGATGCCTTCGACCTCGTCCGATGCGCCGGCGGCTGTGCAGGCAACTCTGTCATTTGGCAACGCAATGTCTTCGATGACCGACTTCTTGTTCTCCGGAGTGCTCGTGCGGTTCCCAGACTTGAAGCTCGCTTACTCAGAGGGTCAGATTGGTTGGGTTCCTTACATTCTCGAGCGTGCCGATGATGTCTGGAACGAGCACCGTGCATGGGCGGGCGTCAAGGACCTCATCCCCGAGGCTCCTTCGTCCTACTACTACAAGCAGATCTACACCTGTTTCTTCCGCGACCGTCACGGTATTGATTCACTCGACAAGGTGGGAATCGACAACGTCACCTTCGAGACCGATTATCCGCATACAGACTCGACCTGGCCGAATACTCTTGAGGTCGCAATCGACCTGATGGGGCATTTAACCCCTGAGCAGCAGTACAAGATTGTGCGCGGCAATGCAATCAAGATGCTTGGCCTCGACATCGTCTAGCCGTCACTTGCGTTACTGGCGAGAGTCTTTAATTTAAGCCTGTGGAGGAGTCTGGTTTGGCCTCATCGAGTGCAAATCTAAATGCGAGCAGCGAGGGGCGATGGGTCGATTTAGAGGGCCCTGCGAATTTTCGTGATCTCGGTGGATTGCCTATCGCTACTGGCGGTGCAGTTCGCATGGGTGTTCTATACCGAAGTGATTCGCTCAAGATGCTCACAGATGGAGACCTTGAACTCTTGGTAACCAAAGTGGGGCTGCGTCGGGTTGTCGATCTTCGATCGGGGCCTGAGATAGAGCGCCATGGGCAATCCGATCTCGAGGCATGCGGTGTTGAGATAATCCACCAACCGATTGTCGACGAGACGCGTGGCCCTAAATCCGTCCTGGACCCTGATGGACAGAGTCCGGAGGTGGCGCTTAGAGAAGCCCCGCTGTCGCTCGATCGCATTTATCTCTACATGCTCGAGACATTCCCCCAGAGATTTGCCGCAGCGGTTGAGGCGCTATCGGATACTCAGCGACAGCCAGTCGTATTCCATTGTGCTGCTGGTAAGGACCGCACCGGATTGATCGGAGCGCTGGTCCTTGAATTGTGCGGCGTCGAGAGAGATCTGATCATTCATGATTTTCTCCTAACTAATGACCGAATGCCGCTAATGATTGATCGGCATCGTGTGGCTGCCGAGATCGATGGCAAAGATGCAGAGATAGAGGCACAGACCCTCTTCCCGACAGAGGAGATTCTGATCGATCTCTTCACTGAGTTTGATGCTCGCCATGGTGGCGCTGAGTCATACCTGCTGGCGGCAGGGATAGACCCCAGCGTGATTGCGAGTCTCCGTAGCGCTCTCGTCGAGCCGACACCGGCCTAACGCCCACCGTAGGATGAACTCTTAATGGACCTTAGATACTCCGATGTTGATGAAGCCTTTAGAGCCAGACTCCGTGAATGGTTATCGAGTGAGTTACCAAAGCTTCCGGTGCAGCCACCTCGCGATGACTGGAGCGCTCGCAGAGGATGGGATACCGACTGGCAGCGCCGCCTATTCGACGCGGGTTATGCAGGGATCAATTGGCCAAAGGAGTTCGGCGGGCAAGGCGCTACACCAAGCCAGCACTTAGTTTTTCTTGAGGAGACAACGCGTGCACGTGCTCCTTATGTTGGAGTCAACTTCGTTGGGTTGCTTCACGCGGGACCAACAATCATCGCTGAAGGAACAGAGGCGCAGAAGACTGATCACCTCTCCAAGATCCTGCGTGGCGATGAGGTTTGGTGTCAAGGATTTAGCGAGCCGCAAGCAGGCTCGGACTTAGCCGCAGTTCGCACCAAGGCAGTGTTGGACGGAGACCATTACGTAGTCACCGGGCAGAAGATCTGGTGTTCATATGGACAGATTGGGGATTACGGCGAGTTGCTTGTCCGCACAGACCCGGATGCTCAAAAGCACAAGGGGATTACCTGGTTAATGCTTCCAATGGACCTTCCAGGTATTGAGATTCGTCCGCTCAAGACTGTTCTTGGATCTAGCGAATTTGCAGAGTTATTTCTCGACGAGGTGCGGGTTCCGGTCTCCTGTCGCATCGGTGCTGAGAACGACGGCTGGCGTGTCACGAATGTGACCCTCTCGTTTGAACGTGGAACGGCATTCGTTAGCGAGATGGTCGATGCGCTTCGCCTCATTGATGACCTTTCTCCTTACGTCACTGACCCTGCTTACCGTCGAGAACTCGGGCACCTTGCCGCAGAGATGGATGGGATCTGGGCTCTCACCAAACGCAACATCACCCAGGCCGCGCGCACCGGGGTCATGGGCCCAGGCTCAATGATGATCAAGTACGCATACTCCGAACTCCGTCAGCGTCTCGGAGAGTTGTCGATGAAGGTTTTGGAACGCGATGTATTGGCGGTCGATGCTGTAGGCGAGTTTGTTGAGGAGCGGTTGCGGACCTTGGCGCTAACGATTGCTGCGGGTACATCTCAGATTCAGAAGAACATCATTGGTGAACGCGTGCTTGGCCTACCGAAGGAGCCGCGCCCATGAACTTTGATTTAACAGATGACCAGGTAGCTCTGCGCGATGGTATTCGGAGTCTTCTAGAGGGTCGATTCTCTATGGAGAGAATCCGCGAGGGCTTTGACCGTTCGATGTTCGACGAGCTATCAGAGGCTGGAGTCTTCTCACTTAGGGCTGATGGTTTCTCCTGGGCGGATTCTGTTGTCGTATACGAGGAGATTGGGCGTGCTTGCGTTCCCGGCCCACTAGTTGGCTCGGCTGGTGCAGATGCGGTAGTCGATGTCATTGAGGGGCGAGGCGGAGATGCAGTATGGGTCGAGCATCTCGCTTCATTAGATCGTCTCTTAACACTTGGTCATGATGGGATTCGAGAGATTCCCATGGCTACTCTCGTCGGAGCGGAGGCTGATTGGCCGCTAGATCCGTTAACCCCTGCTCATCGCGTTGAGTCACTCCCTGCCGGCGAGTTAGTCGGAACTGCGAGCGAGGCTTCGAGACTGCGTAATGAGTTGACGCTTCTGACCGCTGCCCAACAGGTGGGGCTCTCCGCCGCTCTCGTTGATATGTCGGTCGGATATGCAATGACTAGGGAGCAGTTTGGCCGCCCGATTGGGTCTTTCCAGGCCGTGAAGCACATGTGTGCGGAGATGGCAGTGAAGGCGGAGGTAGCGCGCGCGGCAGTACAGGCAGCAGCATGCATCATGGATGATCCAAGTACCGGAGACGCGATGCGTTCGCTACATGGAGCGAAGATTGTTGCGGGGGAGGCTGCAATTATGAACGGCCGAACGGCAACACAAGTTTATGGTGGCATGGGCTTTACGTGGGAAGTTGATGTTCACCTTTATTTGAAGCGTGCTTGGGTATTAGAGACCCGTTTTGGCTCGGCAGATTTACATGCTGACGCAGTCGCTGAGATTCTTCCTCCGCCAGATCGTTCGCAGCGCTAAGAAGTGGAGAAGTCTCTGGCCTCTCAGATCGATGAGTGGGAATCTCTGATTAATGATCTAGAGGCCCGCAGAGCACTTGTGCTGGAGATGGGCGGGGAGCAGCGTGTTCTTGCCCAGCACGCCAAAGGAAGGCTCACAGCGCGCGAGCGCTTTGAGATGCTCCTCGATACAGGTTCATTCTGCGAAATTGGTGCTTTCGTGGGTTCAATTCAGCGCGGTGCTCTGCCGGTTGCCCCTGCAGATGCATTCGTTATGGGGCACGGAACCATCAACGGGCGCGCTCTGCTCGTTGGCGCTGAGGATGCAACCGTGATGGGCGGAACCATCGGGGTTGGGACGCTGGCGAAGAGATTGCGGCTCTTTGACCTAGCGAGAAGAACTGGCTTGCCGCTGGTGTTGTTGCTAGACGGAGCGGGGATGCGCACTCGTCACCCCAACGATCGCACTCTCTTCATACCAGACGATTTATCCGCTCTTGCTGCAGTAAAAGGCTCATCCCCGATAATCGTCGGCGTAATGGGTACCTGCGCGGGTCACGGAGCACTTACCGCCACCTTCGCCGATCGTCTAGTTATGGTCGAAGGAGCTGCACTCTTCGGGGCTGGCCCACCTTTAGTTCATGCGTTGACTGGGATGGATGTATCCGCTCACGAGCTAGGTGGTGTGCATGTGCATAGCCGAGGCGCTTTAGGTGTTGAAGCAAATAGCAGCAACGGCGCAGGGAATAGCCCAACGATGACCGACGAATATATAGGGCTTGTGGACTTTGTTGCTAGCGACGATGAAGCCGCAATCGTAGAGATAATCAGATGCTTTGACTCCTTGCCATCACGGGAGGAGAGCAATGTCGATTCGGTACACAGAAGAGGTCATTTAGCTCCAAGAGAGACACCTCTCAAGCGACACAACCGCAACGAGGCAGATTTACGAGCGATAGTCCCTGCGGATTCGGCGACTCAGTGGAATGTCCTCTCCCTTATCGAGGAGATCGCTGACGATGACACACTCGAGGTTTTCTCCAACACTGGTTCTGTTATCACCGCTCGACTCGTGTTCTTTGGACGTGAGTTGGTTGTAATCGCTAATCAGCCTGCATTTCTCGATGGACGCCTCGAGAGCGAAGGCGCCTATGCAGCAGCGGACGCACTTGCGATGGCCTCGGCCACCAATACCGCCGTGCTGCTGCTCGCAGATTCGCCCGGGCTGGCCGTCGGGATTAAGGCAGAGGCCTCTGGGGTGTTGAGTGCTGCACAGGTGCTCCTCTCGGCCCAGCGTCGATTTGCCGGAAGCACCATTCACGTAACGCTTAGGCGATCGTACGGGGATATCTCGCCTTTGATGGGGCTCGCTCCATTCGGGGGCCAAATCTGCACTCTCGCATTACCGGGAGCACGCCTCGGTGAGTTCCCCGCAGAGACAGCGAGCGACGCAGTTCGAAACTCTGGAGACTCCGCAACAGTGCTTGCGCATACAGAGTTTGGGGGAGCCTTAGATGCAGCCGAACAACTCCTCTATGACACTGTTATAGAGCCCAACGAACTTATTCCTGCACTCCGCGCGACACTGCGCCTTCTCTAAGAAGTTTAAGAACTCTAAGAAGATTCGCGAATGAGTTGTATTGGCCTATCAAGAATCTGTGTGATCGCAGATGGTTCGGCTGGCCTTGCAAGAAGATAACCGCTTGCACTTTCACAGCCCATTGCGCGCAGCGCTTGGAGCTGATCTTGGGTCTCAACCCCTTCAGCCACAACGCGAAGCTCGAGCATCGCAGCGAGGCTCCTAAGCGAAGACACGATCGCAGTGTCATCTCTACTGATGCCGAGACCGGATACGAATGCCTGGTCAATCTTTAAGGTGTCAGCAGAGTATCTACGCAGGTACAACAAAGAGGAGTACCCGGTTCCAAAATCGTCGATTGCGATCGAGTAGCCAAGGTCTCTCAAAATGCGGAGCCTCGCATCTATCTCAGGCTGAGCATCTATGAGTGCGGTCTCTGTTATCTCGAGTCCTATTGCATGGGAGGGGATCTCAACTCTCGACAATAGATTGGTTATCTCGTCGACAATCTCAATCCGCTCGAGCTGGAGAGCAGAGACATTTATCCACATCTTGGCCTGCCTCGTTGTTCCGAATCCCCAAGCTTTAGCTTGTTGCATTGCGCGCTCGATTACCCATGCTCCGAGGGCAACAATGAAACCTGACTCCTCGGCCACAGGGATGAAGTCGCCTGGTTGGAGCAGCCCGCGAACGGGGTGCTGCCAGCGGACAAGGGCCTCTGTCCCTAGTAGTCCTCCTGAAGATAGGTCGTAGATGGGCTGGTAATGAAGCACGAGTTGGTCGTTCTCGATTGCGCCACGGAGTGCCTCTCGAATCGCTAGCTCTGACAGTTCAAGCGAGCGCACGGCCTCATTGTAAAAAGCAATACGGTCTCGCCCGTCCTTCTTCGCAACAAACATCGCAGAGTCGGCATTCTCAAGCAGATCGGTAGCCGAGTACGGATTGTCGTTAGAGGAGACTGCAATCCCGATGCTTACCGTTAGGTGTAAGTCCCTGCCGTTGTGATTAAACGGCTTTGAAAGATCGCGGCGCAGGCGATCCGCGAGTATTCGTGCCTCTTCCCATGAATCAATCTCGTCTGCACAGATAACAAACTCGTCTCCGTGGAGTCGCGCCAAGGAGTCTCCCGCACGAATCGCTAACTCCATGCGACGAGCCACCTCGCAGAGGAGGAGGTCTGCTCCACCATGCCCGATGGTGTCGTTTACATGCTTAAAACGGTCGAGGTCGCAGTAGAGAAGTGCGACGAGCCCGCCGGATCGCTGACTCCGATTTAGCGCTGACTCCAAACGATCTACGAACAAGACCCTGTTTGGGAGCGCAGTGAGGCTGTCGTGAAGCGAGCGCCGAGCTAGTTCTTGCTCGGCCAAATGCCTTGGGGTTACATCATGAAAATGGAGGATGATTCCTTCGATTAGGGGGTCATCGAATTTATTCAAGATAGATGCGTCTAGCCATCTCCATGTTCCATCTTTATGCAGCCCCTTTAGCTCTATTTGGCGCCTACCTTCGGGCTCCTCCGCAACGGCTGTGACAGCATCAATCCAGCGTTGTAGGTGATCAGGATGTAGGACCTGTCGCCATGTGAGCTCGGAAGCCAATTCGGCGCTCCAACCCATGACACGTTCGATTGATGGGCTTACGTAAGTGAGGTTCTGTCCGTCCCTGCCTATCACCATAACTACATCGGAGGCCTCTAAGAGCAGAGCTCCTAGTCTTGCCTCGCTCCGTGCTGCCTCGGCTCGCGCTTGTTCTCTAACGGATACATCGCGAAAGTGGAGGATTGTTCCTCCCGCAAAATCGCCGACATCTGGCCGCCACCACTCAGCCTCGAAGAATCTCCAAGTCTGGTCTTCGTGGAGGCCACGGATGATAATTGGGCCGGCATGGCCAGATTTCTCGGCGGCCTCGCGATACTCGAGCATTGACGCTACGTCGTCTGGGTGAATCCAATCGGCGGCCATTCGCCCGATAAAGGCCTCCGGAGATATCCCAAGCACATCTGCTATCGCCGGGCTTGCGTAGATAACGCCGTATTTGTGGTGCACCACGATCGCAGCATCTGATGAGTGGCTTAGAAGTTGCTCAAGAAAAGAACTCGAGTTGCTATCTATAATCTGAGGTTCGTCGTCGCTCAAGTTCGCCATGCTAATACCTCCCCGGCTACTGAGATCAGGGACTCCGTCTCTGAGAGGTCTATATCTCCTGGCCCCCACTGCTCAATTTTTACGGGAGCCTCAATCTGGGTGCCCATCTCTTGTATCGCAGCGGTTATTGCGTCCATTGGAGAACTGGTAATCACAGTTGCATGACGGCCGTGAATAGCTGCGATTAGGCCAATGGCAGCAGCTGCCCCCGGCCTACTCCAGGCCGGGACAATGATTGTGCCCGGCCTCTCCGTTGGGAAGGTTCGAGCGAACCAGAGCCCGAGCAGGCCAGGCTCTACTACTACGACTCCGCCTGGTGGTACGGAGCGCTTGACGTCCATGACGCAGCGAGCCGGGTGGCGTGGAGTTTGATTACTCAAGTAACCGGGCTGTGCGATATCTGCAATAGCAGTGAAGAGCGGTGGCTTCGTTAGAGATTCGAAATCCGCCGTTCTTCGCGCTATCGATAGCGTCTCAATTTGGAGTGGGTGGACGTGGAGCACCTCGCATCCAATGGCGTCATCAGGCGACTCGAGAGGATCAGCACCAATTGCGATAACAAGATCTAGATCATGAAAATTTAGGAGTTTGAAATCCTCTGCTTGTAGGCCGACGGTGCCCATGTGGAGAGGGTCGGCCCAATTGAATACACCCTTGGCCCCCCAAGTATTTGCAACCATCATCCCGGCTCTTCTCGCCATACTCGCGAGAGCCTCGATCTGATCAAACCGAAGAACCTCAGGACCAGCGAGCAATCCAAGCTTCGCGCCTTCTCGGATTGTGGGAGCATCTCTGCGCTCCCACAACGGAGGAGGGAGGTTGATGGCAAATGCAAGGGCCGCAGGAATCGGCGCGCCGATGAATAAATCGGCTACTTCACCCGAAACAGGGCGAAGAAGGTCACCTACGCTCTGTATCACCTGGCCCTAATTACTTTGGCTCAGCCGTGCGGACTTCATGCCTGCGTTATTCTAGTCATCTAAAGTAGGCCGAATGACCGGCGGTGAACTGCTCCACAAAATGCCTACTAGCCAAGAGGGGGTTACGAATCCCATCCAGGTTCAAGACCTCGCTCTTGATGGCAGATCTATTGGAGAACGCGGTTCGCGCACTCGCGACCGAATACTTGCGAGCACGGCATCAATTCTCGAGGCCGTAGGAATCAACGATCTAAGAGTCGTTGATATTGCGCGCTCCGTAGGTTGTTCTCCTGCGACGTTTTATCAGTATTTTCGCGACTCGTCCGATGCAGTGCTTGCACTCGCTGGGCAGGTTGGCGAGGAGACGATTCCGTTAGGTGCTGAGATGCGGGTTGATTGGCGTGGACCCGATGGTGCGGAGGCCGCTCGGCGCATGGTCGATGGATTTGTTAGATATTGGGATGCCCACCGCGCTGTGCTGCGCACTCGCAATCTCGCCGCTCAAGAAGGCGACCAGCGCTTCCGAGATGTTCGAAATCGCGCGCTGCGCCCGCTGACAGAAGGCCTTGCATCAATGATTAGCGAGTCTCCCGCTGGGGGGTCAAATGAACTCACGCCATATGCGGCAGCAGCGGCATTAGTCGCGATGCTCGAGCGAATGGCCGAGTTCCACTCTGACCTCGAGGGCTACGGGGTGTCACGCGACGACGTTGTTACGACGACTGCATTAATTATCCACTCAACTGTCACGCGTTGAGTGAATTCTTAAATTAGGTCGGAGGGGCGCGGCGCGCTGGGTGCGCTGTAAATTCGATATCTCTTCCGAGTGTGGCCTCGAGGACCCCGCGCTTGCGCCTCGCTCCCCAGATTTCGAGTTCTGGATCGAGTCTCGTGCTCAACCGAAAAAGAATTAGAGATGGGTTAGAGCTGACCTGAATATCTGTAACCAATTGATGACGACTGCGGTCGAGTCCGTCTGCGATCCTTAGGATTCCAGTAAGAATCCTGCATTTCTGTAGGGCGTAACGGTCTAGGTCGCCGGTTCTTGAGTCGGAGCGAACCTCTCCTCGACGGTGCCACCTAACTAGGGCGACGATCATCGTTATCTCTGCTGGAGAGAAGCCCCGCAGTTCGCCGTGCCTTACAAGGTATGCAGCATGTTTCTCGTGACCCTCATGGGCAACGTGCTCGCCTATGTCGTGCAGGATCGCTGCGTACTCAAGCAGTTCGCGGTCCAGCAGATCTAATCCGTGAATGTCGCGAGTCGCGTCGAAGCACTGCAGGGCAAGCTTTGAGACATGGAGTGAGTGTGCCTCAGGCCACGAGCACCGCCTAGCGAGTCCGAGTACGGAGCCTCTTCGAATCGACTGAAGTTCGCCTGTCCACTCTTCGGGTTCGTGCTGAGCAATTGCGTCGAGGACAATCCCCTCACGCAGTGCCCAGTCAGAGATTGTCAGCTCCTTGAGATTAAATACCTCAAATATCGAGCGCAGTACAACAGCTGCTGATGCAACTAGATCAACGCGCTTTAAGTCCATCCCCGGAATGTTTCGCCGCTCAGCCTGGGTTGATCTTGTAATCGATCGATATAGCGGGAGGAAATCTTCGAACGTAAATGAATACTGGTTCAGACTGTTCGGTGTTCCGCCGCTTGTGGTGGCCGCAACCATCGTTGCAAGAGCCTCGAATGATCCACTAGACCCAACCGCTAGCTGTGCTCCTAGATGCTCGACTTGTTTTGCAATTGGCGAGAGTAGCGAGATGCAGTGCTCACGCATTGACCTTCGAGCAGCATCGCTGAGCGGGTCCTTCTCTGCGTAGATCGCTGTTAGGCGCCCCACCCCGAGTCGCTCGCTAGCGGCAAACTGCATGCCGTTCTTGTCGCCGACCGCTATCTCTAGGCTTCCGCCGCCGAGGTCGAAGCAGATCGCTGGACCTGGATCAAGGACAACAGCTGCTCGAATCGCAGTAAAGATAAGGCGTGCTTCCTCTAGCCCATCGATTACGTCGACAACTACTCCAGCTTCAGCCTCGATGCGGTCCACGAGCGCTGGTCCGTTCTCTGCACTCCGAATCGCACTCGTTGCTTTAGCGTGTATCTCATCGGCTCCAGCGGCCTCGGCAAGCTTCCGGAATCTTCGTATAGCGGAGACCGCAGCATCAGCAGATGCTTTGGGGATCTCACCGAGGCGGGTGACGTCCTCGCCTAGGTGGAGCATTTCTTTCTCTCGAATCGTCGGAGCAAAGGTTCCGTCTGGGCGCACATCGGCGACCACAAGATGAAAGGAGTTGGACCCGAGGTCCATTGCTGCTATCCGCACCCTCTGACCGTACCGCTACTTGCTCCAAGAACGTCGGACCGGGGGTCTGCGATCTAGGCTGAGCAACATGTCGACGCTCATACTTCTTCGCCATGGACAAAGTGTTTGGAACCTCGAGAACCGATTTACAGGTTGGGTCGATTGCGACCTTACCGAGCAAGGGGAGTCCGAGGCCCAGCGCTCAGGGGCGGCACTGCGGGAGCACGGAATTCTCCCCGATATTCTCCACACCTCGCTACAGAAGCGCGCTATTCGAACCGCCGAGATCGCACTCCGTGAGGCCGACCTCCTGTGGATACCGGTTCAGCGTTCTTGGCGACTCAACGAGCGGCACTACGGGGCTCTGCAAGGTAAGGACAAGAAGCAGACAACCGAGGAGTTCGGGGCCGAGCAGGTAAAGCTCTGGCGTCGCGCGTACGACATTGCGCCTCCTCCTCTTGATTTCGACGATCCGGGGCACCCTCGCTTCGATCCTCGGTATGCATCGCTTCCAGTTGATGTGCTGCCGAGCTCTGAGTGTCTTGCCGATGTGCTCGAGCGGATGCTCCCGTATTGGTATGACGCGATAGTGCCCGACCTCGCCGAGGGGAAGAAGACCCTCGTTACTGCTCACGGCAATTCGCTAAGGGCACTTGTAAAACACCTTGATGGAGTCTCGGATGCAGAGATTGTTGAACTAAATATCCCGACTGGTCAGCCCTTGATTTACGAGCTCGACGAGCACCTAAATGTGCTGACGCGTGGTTACCTTGACCCTGAGGCTGCTGCGGCCGCTGCCGAGGGTGTCAAGAAACAAGCCGGTTAGCTCTGCTCTTAGTTCTTCGGCGGTCGAACATTTACAACAAGAGTAAATGTTGATTTCACTACCGGCTCGCCGCTCTTGAGGTCGCGCCAGTCTGTCTCTGTGACATAGAACTCGAGGCTGCCACCGTTTGATTTTGTCTTCTCGTAGACGTCTGTGATGGTTGTAGTGCCCTTCAGCACATCCCCTACACGCGGCCAACGCGTGTAAGTGAAGCCTTGCTCTCCATGAAGGATCGCTCTACCTGCTCCTCTGAGCCTCTCAATTGGAAGGCCAGGCGTTCCCTCCTGCTCAACTGCTCCCCAGAAGTGCATGACGAAAGGGTAAGTAGGCGGAACAGGAGCCAAGTCAGAGTCGTAGATCGGGTCGTCATCAAGTAGAGCCTGAGCAAATACTTTTACGGGGCCACGTTCGATTCGAACCGTCTGGCTGCCTGTCTCTTGGCCAATTAACTCAATCAGCGCCATAGCGTTCTCCTCTGGGGGAAATATTTTGGTGGACAGGTTTTTGGTGGAGATGGTTTTTGGTGGAGATGGGTTTTGGTATAGCCGGTGTCCGTATTGGACCCTCTGTGTAGTTCAAAGAGTTCCCGAGGATAACCCCGCGGAGGTGGGGGAGCCTAACTTGGGCTGCTGAGTCCAACCTTGGAGCCCCTCTCTCTGTAAGGCTCGGAGAGTGCGCGTAACTTTTCTAGGCCATGTAGGTATGTATGTTGAGACTGAGGGTGGGTCGGTCCTATGCGACCCTTGGTTCAACCCTGCATACTTCGCGTCATGGTTTGTCTTTCCTCGCAATGATGGCCTCGATGTCTCTGCGTTTCTGAAACCGGATTTCCTCTATATCTCTCACCTCCACCACGATCACTACGACCCTGAGTGGTTGATTGAGAACGTCGATAAGTCGACAACGGTCTTGCTCCCAGAGTTTCGAGTGAACCATCTCAAGGAAGCTCTCAGAGAGTGCGGGTTCTCAAATTTTATTCAGACCAAGCACGGAGTCAAGCATGATCTCGGCGGTCTAGAGATAGCGATTCTGGCGATGACTGCACCAGCTGACGGACCTGCAGGCGACTCCGCAATTGTCATTGCTGACTCCACTGCTCGAATCCTGAATCAGAACGATTCACGCCCGCGTGATGCAGATGAAGTTAGAGACCTCGGTCCATATGACGGACATTTCACCCAATTCTCGGGTGCAATTTGGTATCCGATGGTCTACGACTTTGATGCTGCTGAGATGGAGCTACTTGGACGGCGCAAGCGAGCTGATCAAGAGACACGTGCGCTCGCATATATCCGAGATGCAGATGCAGCATTCGTCTTCCCATGTGCAGGCCCGCCCTGCTTCCTCGACGAATCGTTATTCAATCTCAACGATTTTGACTCTGATCCATCCAATATTTTTCCGGATCAACCTGCGTTTCTGGGGTATTTGAAGCAGAACGGGATTGAGGGTGGGAGGCTCGTTGTCCCTGGCAGCGTGATCACTCTTGATGGAGCACACTGCAGCGTTCTACACCCGGATGGAGATGCGTCTCCCGATGCGATCTTCTCTGATAAGCGGGCTTACCTAGAGAAATACCGGGCTGATCAAGAATCATTTCTACGCAGCACACTTAGCGCTCTTCCTAGGCATCGTTACGACGTCCTTAAGGAGCTAAGTGCATGGTGGGGACCAGTTCTCGAGGCCGCACCGCTTACGCGCGCTGGTGTTGGGTCGCCAATCTTGTTGCGCCTCACCGACGAACTCGATTCTAAGGGCCCTCCGCTTGACGTAGTAATCGACTTCCCTGCCGGAGTTGTTAGGGGCGCTTTGCCCGATGATGTTTACTTATACACGCTGACCATGGATCGTGGACTCGTCGAGTGGTGTATTGAAAATCACACTGAGGATTGGGTCAACGAGATTTTTCTTTCGTGCCGATTTGCAGCCCACCGAGAGGGTTCATACAACGAATACGTCTACACGTTCTTTAAGTGTTTGTCTCTTGAGCGCATGTCATTCTGCGAGGGGTATTACGCCTCTCGCAGTGATGACGACGAGAGATTCATTTGTGGAGATTATGAGGTACAGCGAAGGTGTCCTCACCTGCGCGCAGACCTAAGTAGGTTCGGCACGCTTCGTGATGGTCATGTGCTTCATTGCCAAGTTCATGGCTGGGAGTTCGATCTCGATACTGGGAAATGCTTGAACTCTGATTCCCTGGAGAACGAGATCAAATCTCGTCGCATCTCTTAAATTGCTGATGCTCTTCAAATGCTGACGGTCTTATGATGTTGACGGTCTTAAAATGCTGACGGTCTTATGATGTTGATAGATCTCCACGCCCATACAACTCCGCGGTCGAACTGCTCTAGCGCGACCCTCGAGCAACTTGTTGAGAGTGCTCGGAGTCGCGGGCTAGATGCTCTCTGTATTACCGAGCATGATGTCCGTTGGCCTGAGAACGAGCTTGAGGATGCCTCGCGGTTACTTCAATTCCCGCTGATACCAGGGGTTGAACTCTCAACGGATGTTGGTCATGTCTTGGTATTCGGCCCGCTTGAGCGACCGCTTTGGCTCGGGTACCGATTTGAGCAACTCGTTGAGGAGGTCTCGAGAACGGGCACTGCCATTGTCCTGCCGCATCCAGTTCGCAATGTGGCAGGCGCGAGGGCGAAGGCGCGTGGCCATGTCGAGCCGTCTGCCGAGGTCGTCGCAGGCTGGGAGCACTGGTCCCTGGTTCATGCCATAGAGGCAGTAAGCACTCAAACCGTTAGCTCTGAGCATGAACTAACTGCGGCTGCGCTCGTTCTCTCCCCAATGCCAAGTGTTGGGGCGAGCGATGCACACGGACCGGGGTTAGCGGGCGCATATGCGACTGAGTTCTCTGGGAGAGTTGTGGATGTCGAGGGTTTGGCAGCCGAGATCAGGGCAGGGCACGTGAGCCCTGTGAAATTTGATGGTTGATACTGAGCAGTGAGAAGGCTCGGGAGCGGAGTACGATCCAAGCGTTCAACGGCGGTTGGTTATTTATTTTTTAGTCTTTATTTGGTCCAAGTTAGATCCACGAAGGGAACGCTCTAATGGGTGAAGCAGTAATTGTCTCAACAGCGAGAACAGCGATCGGCACCGCACGAAAAGGAACACTTGCAGATCTAAGCGCAGTCGATCTTGCGGTTGTCGCTGTCGGCGGGCTTCTGGAGCGTGCAGGCGTTCCGTCTGAGTACATCGATGATCTGCAGATGGGCGAGTCGCTGCAAGGTGGAGGAGACCTCGCTCGCTTCACGGCTGTGGAACTAGGGCTCCTGAATGTGCCAGGCGTTGCTCTACAGCGTCACTGCGCCTCTGGGATGGCCGCCGTACAGGGCGCCGCCGGAAGCGTTATGGCAGGGATGGACAAGGTTGTTATTGCTGCAGGTACAGAGTCAATCTCCACTACTCCAGGGAGCATGAAGCGACGTCTTCCGGGCGACGAGATGGGTCCATGGATGTCCGCAAGCCACAGGGAGACACCAGACGCGCCGGCATGGGACATGTCGATCACGGTTGGCTGGAATACTGCACAGCGCGCTGATGTAACGCGCGAGCAGATGGATGAGTGGTCATACGAATCGCACCGTCGCGCTATCAACGCAATTGACGAGGGCCGCTTTGAGGAAGAGATCGTTCCATTTGAGGTAATACGTCGCGACGGAACAACGACAATGTTCCAGGTTGATGAGCACCCGAGACGAGAGACAACCCTCGAGCGTCTAGCGGGGCTGAAGCCAATTCACCCAGAGATCGAAGGCTTTAGCATTACTGCAGGTAATTCCTCTGGGCTCAACGACGCTGCTGCAGCAATCATGATCTGTGACTCTGAGTTCGCCAAGGCTCACGGGCTCGTGCCCCTTGCCGTGATTAAGTCTTGGGCAAATGCTGCACTAGCCCCTCGTGACACTGGGCTCGGTCCGGTATACGCGATTCCGAAAGCTCTTGAGCGCGCAGGCCTAAGCGTTGAGGATATGGATCTCGTGGAAATCAATGAGGCTTTCGCATCTATGGCAGTCGCGAGCACACGCATTCTTGGTTTTGACCACGACATCGTGAACGTCAACGGCTCTGGATGCAGCCTTGGGCACCCAATTGCCGCAACAGGGGCGCGTATGGTTGTAACGCTGATCAATGAGTTGCGACGTCGCGGTGGTGGCCTTGGTGTTGCAAGCATGTGCGCCGCTGGTGGCATGGGTAGCGCAACAGTGCTTGAGGTCATGCCCGGTTAAGCCGGTTAAGTCATGGACCCAGATCTCGCCTTCGCACTTAAACTCGCAGACCTTGCAGATCAAGTGACTCTTGCGCGATTCCTTGCAGATGATTTAAAGATTGAGCGCAAGCCCGATACGACACATGTAACAGATGCTGACCACGCAACTGAACTCGTTATTCGCTCAGCAATTCTTGAGCGTTTCCCAGACGATGCAATTCTCGGGGAGGAGTTTGGCGCTGAGGGGGAATCTGGCAGGCGCTGGATCATCGACCCAATAGACGGAACGGCGAATTTCATGAGAGGCATACCAATCTGGGCAACCCTTATTGGGTTAGAGCGAGATGGTGTGGTGGATATTGGTGTCGTCTCGGCCCCTGCGATGCCGCGACGCTGGTGGGCGGCGCGTGGAGAGGGTGCTTACTGCGACGGTCGGAGGCTGAGCGTCTCAGGGGTTGGCGAGATCTCTGATGCACAACTCTGTTATGCAGACCTTCCTTGGTGGGAGGCCTTCGGGCTTGGAGAGCAGTTTCTTGCACTTGTTAATGCAGTCTGGCGGACCCGCGGTTTCGGTGATTTCTGGCAGCACATGCTTGTCGCCGAGGGAGCAGCCGATATCGCAGTGGAGCCAATAGTGAATCTCTGGGACCTCGCTGCGATACAACCGATTATTGAGGAGGCTGGAGGGCGCTTCTCTGACCACTCAGGAGCCGCAACCCCGGCCGGTGGAAACGCGGTTAGCTCGAATGGACTCCTGCACGAAGCCGTGCTTGCGATCCTAAAGAAGCCGTAGGAGAATCGAACAGCGAAAACGTACAGCGAAAACGTACAGCGAAAACGTACAATGACTAAAACCGAAAGCGCGTAACTGCGCCCTTGAAAGGCATTGAGATTCATGGCACTAGAGATCAAGATAAATCGTGAAATCTGCATGGGCTCGGGAAACTGTTCGTTCTGGGCCCCCGAGACATTTGACCTTGATGATGATGGGGTAGCGATCGTCACAAGTATTGAAGGTTCCCCAGAGGAGAAGGTAATCCTCGCTGCTCAGGGCTGCCCAACACAGGCGATCTCAATAATCAAAGATGGCGAAGTAATTGTTCAAGGTGCGCCTAGCTAGCTCTCAGAGCGCGAGTTAAGTTCTCAGCGTTAAGGCGCTTTACAGCGGGCTTGGAAGCGCTCAACCCGTTGTTATTTCCAGTTGCAGGCGGCATCGGGTTCTGCTCCGCATGCCTTGCAGCGCTCGCCGTCCCCAGATGCGGCCTTGATGCATCCTTCAACGGTTGCAGCAAGAACCTCGCCCATGAGTGAGTGCAGACCTATTGGAGCGGTAACAAGCCACTCCACACCTGGATGGCGATCCGCTGCCTCCTGCGTTAGCGCTGGGATGTCGACCCGCCAGTGGTTGCCTGGTAGTAGGAAGAATGGGCAGACAACAACCTTCGTAGCACCTCGTTCGATACACGCATCAAAGGCGACGCCGATGCTTGGCTCAGCCAACTCCATATGCGCGGTCTCGACGATTTCATATTTATGTTGCTCAGAGAAGCTCACAGCGAAACCATTAAGGAACGTGTTCGATTCAGCGCGGCGAGATCCGTGATCAACAATCAATAGTGCTGTAGTCATATGGCTATTCTCCCGCACCTCGGGCAAGAAATTCGAAACGAAGTTATCGAGATCCGCGTACCAAAGCGCCAGGGCGAGCTCCGGTCTCCTCGCCATTTCGCAGAGTTACCTGCCCGGCCAAGATTGTGGCTACATAACCAGAGGCTCGCTGAATGAATCGACGCGCGTCGCCGGGTAGGTCATGCACCATTACCGGAGCATGGAGCGTAAGCCCCGCGTGGTCGATCACGTTTATATCTGCCCGCATACCTGGAGCAAGTACCCCGCGATCGCCGAGCCCGAATAATCCTGCGGTCTGTGAAGTCATCTTCTTAATCACAGTCTCGAGGGGGATACCGTTTGATCGGTCACGGGCCCAGTGGGTGAGCATGTAGGTGGGGGTTGACGCATCACATGTGGTGCCGCAGTGAGCGCCACCATCCCCGAGTCCCCATACTGTCGTCGGGTGCATGAGCATCTCTCGAACGGCATCCAAGTTTCCATCGGTGTAGTTGAGCAGCGGTCGCATCACAAATGCATGCCCATTATCTGCCAACAATGCATCGTAGAAAACGCTCCAGACATCCGCTCCGGCGCGCTGTGCAATTTGAGCGATCGATGCCGATGGGTGTGGTTCATAATCGGGAGGGTCGCCGAGCGGGAATGATTTATCTGGATCAAAGAATTGACGCATTGTGGGATCGGGGCTCGATGCCTCAGCTAATAGTCGGCGACGGATCTCGGGGTCTGCCATTCGCGCTACTCGTTCATCCAATGGAAGAATTCCGACCGGCCCCCAAGATGGACAATAAGCAAAGGGGTGAAAGGTCTTCAGCCCAAGGAGGAGCGTTACTGGGCGCCCCGCTACTTGCGGTCGGACATTAGAACCCTCGGCGGCGGCCTCAGCGCAGAGATCGAGCATTCGCCTCCAAGACTCTGGGTCGTGATCGTTCTGAGTAAGTGCGAACGAAACTGGTCGTCCGCATATCGCCGCCAATCGACGCATCCAATCCATCTCGCGCTCGGGGGCTGCAAGGTCCTCGCCTAGAGCGCCGGCTGGTGCGAGTTCAAATACTCCGCCGCCCGCGTCTTTCAGGGCGTTGCCAAGACCGAACAACTCGTCCTCGGCGGCGAATGTTCCTGGCACTGGTTCGCCGTCTATGGCCATATGAGCAATTGTGCGTGAGGTTGAGAACCCCAGAGCGCCAGCCGCTATTGCATCCCTCACGATGGTGGCCATTGCAGCAATATCTTCCGAAGTCGCAGGCTCGTTGCGTGCACCGCGCTCGCCCATCACATATGCGCGCACCGCTCCGTGTGGAATCTGCGCAGCGACATCAAGCATTTTTGGCGCTCTATCAACTGCGTCAAGGTACTCACTAAAGGTCTCCCATTCCCAGCGGATGCCTTCGCTAAGCGCTGCGCCGGGAATATCCTCAACCCCCTCCATGAGGCCGATCAACCAGTCATGGCGATCTGGCGATACTGGTGCAAAACCAACACCGCAGTTCCCCATGACCACCGAGGTAACCCCATGCCAACATGTCGGAGTGAGTAGCGGGTCCCATGTGACTTGGCCATCGAAGTGGGTGTGAATATCAACGAAGCCCGGTGTAACTAGTAGCCCTGTTGCATCAATCGTCTCAGTAAGGGCCCCAGCAAGGCTGCCCGGTTCGGCGACCTCGGTAATAATCCCATTGCTCACTGCAATGTCGGCGAGGCGTTGGGGGCCTCCGGTTCCGTCTACGACGATTCCGCCGGTAATAACAAGATCAGACATGTCCGCTCCGATTGTTGAGTATTCCTGAAGCCTATTCGCGGGCAATTCGATGAGGGCTATCTTCGCTCTTAGTTGGAGCCGCGTAACGCCCCGGGCCGGGTAGCCTCACCGACTATGGCCCAAGAATCCTCCCGCCGTTTTTGGAGCATCCTGATGCTCCTCTTGGTCCTAGCCACGGGAGTGAGGGTTGCCTACGTCTTGGGTGTTGCGGATGGATTCAATAAAGAGAAGTTCTACGACGCCGCTTATTACGAGTTAGAGGCCCGTACTGTCGCTAACGGCGATGGCTTCGCTGATCCTTTTAGGCTGCTCCCTGGTAGGGATCAGGCGATCGTTCCAGATGCATCGCACCCCCCTCTAACCGTGATGGTGCTTGCACCGATAGCACGGGTATTTGATGGGCAATTGATCCTTAGGTTCGCTAGCGCACTTGCTGGTCTTGGAGTGGTGTTGCTGAGCGCGCTGCTTGCGCGCGAGGTTGCTGGCGATCGCGCAGGCTTAATTACGGCCTTCATAGCCGCGATCTACCCATTTCTATGGGTCAACGATGGCTTGATTATGAGTGAGTCGTTTACTGGGGTAGCGGTTGTAGGAACCGTGCTAGCTACCTACAAAGCTGCCCGATCTCCTAAACAGTGGTGGCGTTGGTCCGTGGTCGGGTTATTAGGCGGGATAAGCGCGTTAGGTCGCGCTGAGCTGGTGCTCCTTGTTCCGGTTATCGCTGCTGGCGTGCTGCTAGCTCCGCGCATCGGCGCTATTCGGGTGCGTTTGATTGCTGCTGCATTAGCCGGTGTTTCATTACTGGTTGTACTTGCCCCATGGTTTATTTACAACAGTTCGCGCTTTGAGACGCGGGTAATTCTCTCGACCAATGACGGGTTAGCAATGGTTGCATCGAACTGCGACGAGGCATATCACGGAAAAGTAATTGGGCTTACTTTCCTTAGGAGCACAGACTGCCTTCCAGCCCCGCCGAGAGGGGACCAGTCCGTGGTGGCCGAGGAGTATCGCCGAGTCGCATTTAAGTACATGTCTGATAATGCATCGCGCGTCCCGATTGTTGTTCTCGCACGGCTAGGAAGAGACTGGAGTCTCTTTAGGCCGGCGGACATGCTTAGTTGGAACGTCGCCGAGGGCCGTCCCCGATGGGTTACCTCCCTTGGTCTTGTTCTCTACTATCCGCTACTCCTCGGAGCCTTCGTTGGTGCATTCATCCTATGGAGACGCAGGAGATGGATCTGGCCGCTACTGGCTCCGGGAATAGTCGTCTCTCTCGGCGCGATCTTTGCTTACGGGCAGGTTCGATTCCGAGCACCAGCCGAGCCGTTCATTGTCATACTCTGCGCCGTCGCTTTGAGCGCCATGGGGCGCGAGAGTTCTTCTTTACCTGTTGGCGAAGCAGTTCATAAATAGAGCCAAATGGATACCTACGCGAGTCGATTGCTACGAGCGCAGTACCTTGCCGGGCATTGCATCTAGAGCTTCTTTGACAGGCACCCCATCACTACGTATAGGTGATCCATTTACGAGTATGTGATTCATGCCAACGGGAGCATCGGCGGTTAGGCGTTCTCCATCGGCAGGAAAATCGCGCACTCTACGCAGCGGACCTGGGGCAACCGAGTCAGGGTCGAAGACTGTGATATCAGCCGCCATTCCAACCTTGAGTAATCCTCGACCGTTTATGCCATCGAGCCCAAAGACGCGTGCGGGCTCTCCTGTGAGCTTGAAAATTGCTCGCTCCAGAGTGATTACCTCGCGATCGCGCACCCATTTACCGAGCAAGTCTGTCGGCATGCACGCATCGCAGAGTTGGCTTACATGGGCACCGGAGTCCATCAATCCGAGGAGCACTCCGTCGCGCTGCAGTAACCAAGCGATTGCATCCTCATCGTCATTAGCCAGAACGCTATTGAATCGTGTCTCTAGCGAATCAGCGATAGAGAGATCGAGCATGAAATCGAGAGGGGAGCACCCGGCAGCAGCGGCTTCGTCAACAATGCTCTTGCCAGCTAAGTCAGGCCGGCTAGAACTCTCCGCGATACTAAGAGACTCCCATCGCAGCCGGATAGCGGTTCGGTTTGTGAGATCCTCAAGTGCCATGCGACGCCAGGAAGGGTCTGCGAACTTATCGAGGCGCACTGCATCGGGCTGCGCCATTAGATCCCTAAATGCTGGTGCCATGTTGAACGTAAATGGCTCGCGTAAATTCATCTGGAACACAAGCGGTCGAACTGAGATCTGCGGCCAGACCTCACCACCTGCGGCGTGAGCAGCGTCGTTGTCTTCGATTACTTGCTCGTGGTAGGGAAAGCCCTTCACCGTTAGGAGAGCGGTCCAAGTGAGGGGGCGACCAATCCGTCGCTGCAGTGCGTAGAGATCTGCGTGTTTCACGCGCTCACCTGGCAGAGTTGCAATGACTCCCTTATTTTGATCGCGTAGTGGTGCGAGTAATGACTCGAACTCCGCAAGATCTGCAAGCCTCGAAGGAACGGGTCGCCCTCCATCTCCGGAGTGAGTAGCAGAGGAGGATGAAGCAAAGCCCATGGCACCGGCTCGGATTGCATCGTCAACAAGAATCTGCATAGATCTCAGTTCTTGTTCGGTTGGGGTCTCGCGTTCGTAGCCTGCATCCCCCATAGCGTTCAGACGAACAGCTGTATGGCCGACGTAGCAGCCGAAGTTGATCCCCACGCCGCGCCTCTCAACGGAGTCGAGGTACTGCGCGAAGGTCTCAAAGTCCCACGGAATCCCGGCCTCAAGCGTTGCTAAGTTCATGTCCTCTACATGCTGCAGCGTCCGACCGAGAAGCGAGCGGTGCTCGGGTAGGCAGGGTGCGATGGAGAAGCCGCAGTTACCTGCCACCACAGAAGTGACGCCGTGGTGACTCGATGGAGTGAGTGCTGGGTCCCAGAACACTTGGGCGTCATAGTGAGTGTGAATATCAATGAATCCTGGGGAGACGACATGGCCGGTCGCATCAATCTCTCGGCTGCCCTTCAGGCCTTTACCGATCTCGGAGATTGCTCCATCCGAGACTGCGATGTCGGCGTGATACCCCTCGGTCCCCGTTCCATCAACAATCAAACCGTTCCGAATCACAATATCTGCTGCCATCTCCCCATTTCATCACGACTCCGGGCTCGCGCGCGGCCTCTAGGCCAAATTCATGGGCCGGAATGCTGGGGAACGCGCAGGCATGCCGAGAACCGGTGGCTCCACTCTGACGGGGCCTCGAGTCGGTAGGATTCACAGGCCCCTATGCCATCTGAAATTGATTCACCTCAAACTCTCAGCTCCAAGGAGATAGGGCTTACAGGCGCAGTTGCAGCGCCGAGGGTTTTGATTGTTATTGCCGTCTCCACTGTCTTATTGCTTGGAGTTGCGCTGCGCATCTTTGTGACGTCGAGCCTCTGGCTCGATGAAGCTTTGACAGTCAACATAGCGAGGGTTCCGCTTGGCTCCCTGGCGGCAACCTTGAAGGTCGATGGGGCGCCGCCGCTTTACTACCTGCTCCTGCACTTCTGGATGCAGTTATTTGGAGAGGGCGACACCGCTGTACGTGCACTCCCTGCACTGCTAGGGATCCTTTCGTTTCCGCTAGCGTTTCTCGCAGGAAAGAAAGCGATCGCCAGGGATGAACGAAGAGCGCGTGAGTTGGGATGGCTGGTTCTACTACTAGTTGCAGCATCTCCATATGCGATCCGATACTCAAGTGAAAACCGAATGTATGTGCTTGTTATCGACCTAGTACTGCTTGGCTACATATTCTTTAGGTCTGCGCTTGTTCGCCCTTCGTATGGTTCCCTAATAGGAATTTCACTTGTTACAGGCGCATTGCTCTACACAAATTATTGGTGCCTGTACCTAGTAGCAATAGTCGGCGTAGTAACGCTCTGGCGCTCTGTAAAGGCTCCAGCCGACGAGTTGCGTACCGCTCGGAGAATCCTCGGTTCAATTGTTGTCGGTGTCCTTCTATTTGTGCCTTGGCTTCCGATATTCGAGTATCAACGTCTCCATACCGGAACCCCGTGGGGCGCTCCGATAGCCCCAACAATTGCCTTCGCTTACACAGTCTTAGACTTTGGTGGTAGTTCAGTCGCTGAGGGGTGGCCCCTTGCGGGATTGCTATTTCTGTTAGCCGTGATTGCGTTGTTCGGAACTGCTCGTAACGAGCAGGTAATCGAGATGGATATCCGAACGGTAAGTGGTGCTCGGTGGGAGTGGGGGATAGGAACTACTGCGCTCGGCTTGGGCGTATCCCTCGCCTACGTATCTGGTACTGCGTTTCAAACTCGCTACGCAGCAATGTATTTCCCCTTTTACATCCTGGCCGTCGGGATGGGGTTCTTGCTCCTCAAAGACCGAAGGGTTCGCTACGCGCTTCTTGCCGTTGTGATCACACTGGGATTTGTCTCGGGTATCCGCAATGCTCGCACCGATCGTACGCAGGCGACAGAGATTGCCGATGTTCTCATAAGAGACTCGAAGCCTGGGGATGTGGTGGGTTTCTGCCCGGACCAGCTAGGACCAGATACTGCGCGTCTACTCGCATCTACTAAATCACTCGGGCTCTACGCCTTCCCTGATCTTCAGCCTCCTGAACTAATTGATTGGACCGACTACGCGCTACGGAATAGCCGTTCTAATCCTGAGAAGTATGCAAGTGCGCTCCTCGCGAAGGCCGGGAACAACGATGTTTGGTTTGTTTGGGCTGGTGGATATCGAACCTTTGGAATCAAGTGCGAACGCGTAGTAAGCGAACTCGCCCGACTCCGTGGCAACCGGGAGATTTTGGTAACAGCGAAACCAAAATTCTATGAACACATGGGCATTGACCGGTATAGGCCTTGATCGCGCTAAGGCGTTTCGCCCGAGACGATCTATCTGTCGCATTGGCGCCATGGATCACCTCAAGGGCAATTGTTCTACTCGCTCTCGCTGCCGCTAGATACATTTTCGACGCAATCGGAACCGCTCCCCGGCCTCCAGCTCTTTCGCAGGGTTTGTTTGCTTGGGACGCGGCTTTCTACCGAGATATCGCTGCAGGGGGGTACAACGCTGTAGCCCATTCAGGTCTTCGCTTCTTCGCCGGGCTCCCTCTAATTGCGCGTTTCTTAGGAGCGCCGATTGGCCAAGTTGGGCCCGCACTCATCATCATCGTAAATCTTGCGGCGCTTGTCTATGCAGGATTCCTCAATCGCCTAGTGATCGAAGAGACCGGCGATTTGGCCCTAGCTAGACGCGCTGTTTGGTTAGGGCTACTAGCACCACCAGCACTTGTATTCGTATTTGGTTATGCAGAGGCTCTGCTCGCTCTCTGCGCGGTCCTCATTTTCTTAAACGCTCGAAATGCGAGGTGGGGGTGGGTGATACTTGCAGGATTTTTTGCGGGCGTTGTTCGCCCCACGGGAGTGCTCCTATCGTTGCCAATTGCAGTATTTGTTTGGCGATCGTTGCGGGCTGAAAAGCCTCAGGGCGCCAACATCAAGATGGGTTCGGTCGCCCTAGGTGTTCTGGGCATAGCGTCTCCGGTGCTCGGTATCTGCAGCTACCTAACGTGGTCGAAGAGTGCTGGGTATGGGTTCTGGGAGCCGCTACAGATTCAATCTTCATCGAACCTGCGCGGCGGTTTCGTCTGGCCTTGGACGAGCCTTAACGGCGCTATTCATTCGCTCTCTAGCGGCGACCGTCTTGGATCAGGGCTCCACGCAGTCTGGGCCTTAGTGGCTGTTATCTGCATCGTTGCAGTTGCACGCCGACTGCCAGCGCCGTACACGCTTTGGGCCGCTTCGAGCATCGCTGTAGCGCTCTGCGCTCCAAATCTTGATTCATTTGAGAGATACGCACTGGTTACTTTCCCGGTCATCATCGGTGCCGGGGTCCTTACCTCGCGGCCTAAAGACCTGTTCAGGGCCGTTCTAGCGATCTCATCCGCGGGGCTTTTCGGCTCATCAATTCTCGTCTTTTTCGGGCGCTTAGTACCTTAGGAACAAGGCCTCAGTATCTCCTTGCGGATAGTCTGAGCGCCTCACAGAGTCCACACTCTTTAAGCGCACTTAAATCTCGAAGCACTTAAATCTCGGTGCCAAATACCAGCAAAGGAACCAATGTCTGAAACTGCCCAGAGTGCCGAGCACCAAGTTGTAATTATTGGTGCCGGGCCAGCGGGTTTAACCGCGGCGTACATGCTCACTAAGCGGGGGCAGTCCGCAGTAATTCTCGAAGCAGATGATGTGGTCGGTGGAATCAGCCGGACCGTCGTCGCAGATGGTTGGAGATTTGATATAGGTGGCCACCGCTTCTTCACGAAGGTGCGCCCCGTCGACGATCTTTGGTTTGAGATTCTCGGAGCAGACGAGTTTCTTCGCCGCCCAAGAATGAGTCGGATCTTCTATCGCAACAAGCTCTACGACTACCCGATTAAGCCCCTAAATGCACTTCGCAATCTTGGGCTGATCGAGGCTATCCGCTGCGTCATCTCATATTTCTGGGTGAGGGTCCGCCCACCGAAAGATCAGTCTTCTCTCGAGGGTTACATTGCAGCCAACTACGGGTGGCGCCTCTACCAGCACTTCTTCAAGACCTATAACGAGAAGGTTTGGGGAGTCCCAGCATCGGAGTTATCTGCAGACTGGGGTGCACAGCGTATAAAGGGAATGTCGCTCTGGTCTGCTGTTTGGGAGCCGCTACGTGCACGCGTCTTCGGCGGTCGCAAAGATAAGAAGAACCAGATCACTAGTTTGATCGAAGAGTTCAATTACCCGAAATATGGCCCTGGTCAGATGTGGGAGAAGTGCGCCCAAATCGTTACAGATGCCGGAAGCACGATTACCTTCGGCGCCAAAGCCAAGCGCATACGCATCGAGAACGGCCGCCCGGTCGAGGTAATCGCAATGGTGAACGGCGTCGAGACTTCTTACCCGTGTACAGAGGTGATCTCTACAATGCCCATGGGCTCGTTACTCCGAGCAATGGACCCAGCACCTCCCGCAGAGGTAATTGCGGCTGCTAACGGATTGACATACCGCGACTTCATGACGGTTGCTCTAGTGGTTCCGCTCGAGTATTCGTTCCCCGATAACTGGATCTATATACATGATCCAGGGGTAAAGGTTGGGAGGGTCCAGAACTTCGGTTCATGGTCGCCGTACCTCGTAAAGGAAGGGCGCACATGCCTAGGCCTTGAGTTCTTCGTCAACGAGGGCGACTCTATGTGGACCAAATCTGATGAAGACCTAATTGAGCAAGGCAAGCGCGAACTCGAGCAGCTCGGCCTTGCGGATTCCTCAAAGGTCGAGGCTGGCTATGTAGTGCGAATTCCGAAGGCCTACCCGGTATACGACGAGCATTACAAGGCAAACGTCGATGTGCTCCGTGAATGGATTGCAGCCGAGGCGCCTAAAGTTTTCCCTGTTGGACGAAATGGAATGCACAGGTATAACAACCAAGACCACTCCATGTATACGGCGATGCTCTCAGTAGAGAATATTTTTGGAGCAGAGCATGACGTCTGGTCGGTCAATGTTGAGGAGGAGTATCACGAGGAGTCAGGTGAGCGCGAAGCAAACCTAGGGACCGGTCGTGATGCTCCTGTTCTATCTCGTGATGCCATTGAGGCATCGGCAGAGGCGCGGCGAAGAGAGCAATGAGTCGAGTCCTTCTAATTACACCTACGTATCAAGAGGCTCAGAACATCGAGGAGTTCCTCAAACGTGCTCGAGCTGGGTTTCCAGCGGCTGACATCTTGGTGGTTGATGACAACAGCCCCGACGGAACCGCAGATTTGGCTGACGCTGCGGCAATTTCTCTGGGCCAAATTGAGGTGCTTAGAAGACCAGGTAAAGCAGGGCTTGGAAGCGCATATAGGGCAGGTTTTGCGATTGGTCTAGCGCGCGGGTACGACATGCTCGTGCAGATTGATGCTGATCTTTCGCATGATCCAGCGGTGGTACCTAGTCTCATCTCGGCTCTCGAGAGTGGTGCAGATCTCGCTATAGGGTCGCGGTACGTACCTGGTGGTTCGATCCCTAACTGGCCGGCACGCAGGCGTGCTCTCTCTAAGTATGGAAACGCCTACACGGGGTTCATGCTCCGAACGGGCGTAGTAGATGCGACTGCAGGTTTTCGGGCGTATAAGGCAGAGGTGCTTCGCCGCATCGATTACTCGGCTACTAGATCCAAAGGCTACGGGTTTCAGATTGAGACCGCGTATCGAGTAGCGAAGACTGGGAGCAAGATAGTTGAGGTTCCGATCACCTTTACCGATCGCGTTCGCGGGCACTCAAAGATGTCACTCGCTGTAATGGTTGAAGAGATGATCATGGTTTCTTGGTGGGGGATTCGAGACCGCATCCTTCGTAGAAGCTATAGCACGCGTAAATAGCGCGTACTAATTTTTCACGACGGCTGCGCTTACCCTTCGAGTGGCGGGAGCGTCGGAGATGTTGTCCCGGGCGGACACGCTCCGGGCTTCGGGCGACGAGTGTAGAGCTCGTATATGCCGCCACCGAATGAGTTATCTAAGCAGAAGTCTCGCACTAATACCTTTGTAGATTTCAGGCTTCCGAAATCAACCGACGTGTTCGGCTCGGACCAATCTCTCCAGATAGACGACAGCACAACTACATCTGCAGATGCGAGGTCCGATGGCATGCGTGAATCCTCGGCATTGGCCATCCCAGGGTCCATCTCAACGAAATATGTTGCGGGGGTAAGCCAAGGAAGCAGGTAATAAAGGTAGGCATCGGAGTAAGGCGTTCGGCGAAGATCAGCAGTTCCAACGAATAGGCGATCTCCGGGTTTTGATATGGAGTCGATGCGAGCGAGAAGCGACTCAGCTGCGCCTTGCACCTCGGGGCGGCCGTAGTAGAAGAGGCGGCCGTGGTGAGTAATTGGTACCGCAGTGCGACGGTATCCGAAGGATTGTGCGGTGTAATCAGCATAAATGCGCGCTGTGAAATGAGGGGTTACGGCGAATATCAGAAGTGCAGCCGTAGCGATACCGAGCATCAATCCTCTGCGATTGCTGGCTTTGGGGCGAAGAAGATGGTTCAACTCGAGTACTGCAATTGGCAGAAAGGCGAGGGGAACGCAGCTAACCCATGAAAGGTGAGCAGAGTCAGCGCGCTGGATGGCCTGCGGAAGCATCCCGAAGGACATTGCCCCAATCGCCAACAGCGCTCGAGCGTTGAAGCGAGCACGCTCCCTGCGAATGCTCCAGATAGATACGCCGAGTATAAAAAATACAGAGATGATAAGTACCCAGAACCAAAGTGCTAACTGCGCTGGGCTAGAGATTGGAGCAGGCCAGCGTGGTAGTTGCTCAGCACCAACACGCTGCAGCACGCTGTCAAAGTGACTCCATGATGGCGGAATTGGGAGCCCACGCCCTCCTCGAAGTTTGAAGACCGGGTCAAGCACCATGCCCCTAATTACGTTCATGGGGCCAGATAAAAATAGATGGAGAATGTAAGGCGAGACTCCAATTGCGGCGCCTGCGAGCATCCTCTTAATGAATTTGTTCCCCAACCCCCATGATGCGCAGCAACCTCCGAGTGCCGCTGCAATCACAAGGTCAGGCCGAAACGTGAGGCCAAGTCCTAAAAGCAGACCTGCGGCGAATGCGAATTTGAGGGCAGCTGCACGGTTCAATATTCGCCGGCGTCCCTCGATTCCACTGAGCAAACCCAAAACGAGGAGTGCCACCGCACCATCCCACGCAAGGGCGGTAAGTCCTATCGGGGGTATGACAAAGGCAATCGCTACTACGCCTGCGGTGAGGGCCATCATTCGGCCCCAGTAACGCGCCAATCCGGCGACACCAGCAATAATTCCTACCTGCTGAAGAACCCCGAACCATCTCTCGG
Source organism: Actinomycetes bacterium (assembly GCA_037146835.1). Taxonomy (GTDB): domain Bacteria; phylum Actinomycetota; class Acidimicrobiia; order IMCC26256; family IMCC26256; genus IMCC26256. The sequence continues at coordinate 30,991 of JBAWWI010000007.1, forward strand.
TGGCTAGCGAGACCCCAAATAGTTTGTACGTTCCGGCAAGCGCCCAGAGGCTTCCAGGGCCGTAGAGGTGGAGGAAATCGCGGTTTGGTCTAAGTCCATGCAGCACAAACTCCGGAAACGCAAGCATGAACCCTTCCTCCATGGGAGGGCCTTGACTCCGCAGAAGCCCTCGTAGAGGAAGCGCATATACAAGAATGAGTATGACCGCAACGACCCATGCGCCAGCGTGTGAGCGCCTACCGGTATTTGTCTTTGGAGATGATGCGTCGTTGCTATTGCTCACAATCGAGAGCTTCTAGGTCTCGGACTGCACTGGTCTACGCGGGCGCTTAGCGACTGCAAATAGAACAGGTGTCTTCTCGTCGATCTCTGTCGAGATTGATAGATGTGTGTGGTCTAGACCAGAACCCACACCACTAACTCTTGAACCTAGAACTCGATATACAAGGGGAAGAGCGTGTTCATAGATCCATACGTATGCCTTGCGGGGCAGAAACCTACGAAGATTTAGAAAATCCAACTTAAGGATCCGGTCACCACTAGCGCGCCGTGTCGCAAAATCGGCCTGAAAATCTGAGTCACCAACGAGGCCAAGCACCTCTACTTCTTCGAAGAACAACCGCAGCATTGAAAACAACTGAGGCTTCTCGAACATGTATACGTGGAAAGGATTCTCAAAATCAGCCGGTTTGTTCGGTGTGAGCACGAAGACCGAACCCGTGTCTGAGCAGACTCGCGCTATCTCGGCTACGTGCCTCTCAGGATCAGTGAAGTGTTCAATTATGTGAGAAGAGCAGACCGAGTCAAAGCTCGCATCTGCAAAACCAAGGCTCCCGCCATCCATGCACGCAGTCGTGATTTGATTTCCACGACTTGAGGTAGCGCCCCATTCGCGCGCTGCAAGGATCGCAGTATCAGCGCTGTAATCAATTCCGATTAGCCGCCTACCCTCGGAGGCCAGGGTAACGCTCTCGTCTCCGACACCGCACCCGACATCAAGTACTAGCGCTCCACTGAGTCGAGCCGCCACCTCGCGATAACCGGCTTCGTGTAGTGCAAGGAGGGAGTCTGGTGTGCTCCCCTCCATCGGTCGTTCTCCAGTGAGTCTCAGGACCTGCTCCGTGTGTTTGGCGATTAATAGTGTGTGGGGAGTGAAGTTGCGGGGAGTGAAGTTCGGGCCCCACAATCAAGCGTTCGTAGACTAATGGCCGGCGCCGGTTTTAGGTATGAGGGGGGAGAATTTGTGGAGCAATCTGAATTTATGGAGCAATCAGATAGAGGCTCAGTAGTTGCTTCGATGACCGAATTGGCGCGCTCGGCCTCGTTGGAGCGTGTGAGCATGCTCGCCTGGCGGGACCTTGAAGACCCAGAGGCAGGAGGTTCAGAGGTACACGCAGCGAGGGTCGCAGAGCTCTGGGCTAGCGCAGGTATTGATGTCACGATGCGCACATCTTTCGCTGCCGGAAAGCCTCAAGTGGCTTGGCGCGATGGTTACCGGGTAATCCGCAAGGCCGGCCGCTACATGGTATTTCCGCGCGCATCCTTTAGTGAGATGATGGGTTGGCATGGAGGGCGCGACGGTTTGGTGGAGATATGGAACGGGATGCCCTTCTTCTCTCCGGTATGGGCGCGTACTCCAAATGTCACTTGGTTTCACCACGTGCACGCTGACATGTGGAATATGACCCTCCCGCCTCGCATAGCTGGTATCGGGAGAGCGCTCGAGTCGAGCATCGCTCCGAAGTTCTATCGGCGTACTCCAATCATCACGCTCTCGGATTCTTCTAAGAGTGAACTCGTTCATGAACTCGGTTTTAAAGATCGAATGGTCCATGTTGTTCCGCCAGGTGTAGACCCGAAATTCTCTGCCGGTGGAGCGAAGTCGATACGACCGCTTGTCGTAGCGGTTGGTCGACTTGTGCCGGTGAAGCGGTTCGATCTTCTCGTCGAGGTTTTGATTGCACTTAAGGAGCGACAACCTGATCTGGAGGCCGTAATCGCTGGGGAGGGCTATGAGCGCGATTCGCTTGAAGCACAGATCAAGAGCGCAGGGGCAGAGGGATGGATCTCTCTGCTTGGGCGCGTGAACGACGACGAGTTGATAGCGCTCTATCGGAGAGCTTGGGTACTTGCGAGTGTCAGCGCCCGAGAAGGCTGGGGGATGACCATCACAGAGGCAGCAGCCTGTGGAACCCCCGCTGTGGCCACAAATATTGCTGGACACTCAGATGCTGTGAAGGATGGAATCAGCGGTCTTCTCGGGAAGTCACGGGAGGATCTAGTCGCTGCCTTGGATCGAGTGATTAGCGACGAAGGTCTGCGCGCTCGCCTCTCCGAGGGTGCACTCGAGAATGCTTCACGGCTCACCTGGGAAAGTACGGCACACGGCACCCTTGCGGTTTTGGCCAACGAAGCAACGAAGCGAAAGAGTGCGCAGAAGCTTTAAGCGTTTAACCCGTTCCTGGTCCTCTTTTGGGGCTCTTCTAAGGGTGGTGCTCTGACACGGCTTTGCTCGATTTCAGGGCTAGTTTCTAAGCCGTGTCAGCGGCCGAAATTTCGAGCAGAGATCCCAGAGTCATAGGAGAGGGCTCCGCTAGACCTAGGCCCAGCGCACTCAGAAGGTTCGGGGGCTACGCGCTGCTTGCAGCGCTCTCTTACATTCCAGTTTTGCTCTCTGACCCAGGGCGTGTAGCAGCGGACACTAAGTCTTATCTGTCGCTAGATGTTGGTCGGCTCTTGGAGCGCGCATGGAGTATGTGGGACCCCAATATCGGGCTCGGAACTGTGACGCACCAAAACATTGGATACTTGTTCCCGATGGGACCCTTTTATTGGGTGCTACATGCGCTCGGTGCCTCAGGCGCACTGACGCAAAGAATCTGGCTCGGCACAATCATTTTCGCAGCAGGGCTAGGCATGCTCTACCTTTTCCGCACTCTCGATGTAAGAGGGCCTGGAGCAGTTATTGGAGCCCTGGCTTTTATGCTCAGCCCATATTTGCTTGATTATGCAGCGCGAATATCTGTAATCCTCTTGCCCTGGGCTGGCCTTCCATGGCTACTTGGGTTCACTATTTTGGCGTTACGAAAAGGCGGTTGGAGATACCCGGCGCTCATCGCGATCACAGTCCAGATTGTTGGGGGAGTAAACGCAACATCGTTGATTTTTGCCTGCCTCGCTCCAGCGCTATGGCTGCCGTGGGCTGTGTGGGGAAGCAAAGAGGTCTCGGCAAAGCGCATGTTTGCCGCCCTAGCGCGTATTGGAGTGCTGACCACGGCGGCCTCGCTCTGGTGGCTCTCAGGGCTTTGGGCTCAAGGTAATTATGGAATTGATATTCTCAAATTTACCGAAACAGTTCGAACTGTTGCCAAAACATCTACTGCCCCAGAGGTTCTGCGCGGACTTGGCTACTGGTTCTTATACGGACAGGACAAGATTGGTCCTTGGATTGAGTCTGCTCTTCCGTATACGCAGAGCGTCACACATATTGCGATCTCATTTGCAGTGCCTGCGCTGGCACTCCTCTGCGCTACTTGTATCAGGTGGCGGCACCGCTCATACTTTGTTCTGCTCGCATTTGTTGGAGCCACAATTGGTGTAGGTGCCTATTCGTTTGATGATCCCTCCCCGCTTGGAGGGGTGCTTAAGCTCTTCGCAACTAGTTCATCTCTCGGGCTTGCACTTCGCAGTACAGGTAGAGCAACTCCACTAGTAGTTCTTGCTTTTTCGGTGTTCTTGGCCCTTGGAGTCTCCGCTGGCTACCGATCCTTTAGTGCTCGAGGACGCGGCAAACTTGGGGCGATATGTGTCGCTCTGGTCGGCGTATTAGTCATAGCAAATTTGCCGGCATTATGGCAGGGCACCTTCTACGGGAAGAATCTTCAGCGCTCAGAGCAGATTCCAAAATATTGGTCAGATGCACTAGCGGAGGTGGATAAAGGCTCCCTTGACTCAAGAGTTCTGGAACTCCCCGGATCTGATTTCGGTTCATATCGATGGGGCAGCACTGTTGACCCAATTACACCTGGGTTGATAGATCGCCCATACGTAGCGCGCGAACTGATCCCATACGGAACCCCAGCCTCTGCTGACCTACTAAATGCCTACGACCGTCGCCTTCAGGAGGGTCTCTACGAATCAGTTGTGACCGCACCATTCGCCCGCCTCCTCGGTGTTGACGAGATAGTGGTTCGTAACGATCTGCAGACTGACCGATACAACCTGATCAGGCCACGCCAAGTTTGGCATGAATTTAAGTCTCCTCAGAGTGGCTTAGAAGCTCCGAAGGCGTTTGGATCCAAGATTCCCGGCAGCGCGTTCTTCCCTCAAATTGATGAGCAGGCTCTCGCGTTTCCGGCGAATGAAGGCGATCCTCCACCGGTAGCAGTAGTGCATGTTACGTCTCCGTTATCCATTGTGCGCACGAAGAGTGTGCAAGGCACCGTGATAATCGCAGGAGATGGCGAGGGGATCATGGATGCCGCTGCGAGTGGCGTCATTGATGGACACCAACTTGTCCGTTACGCAGCATCGATGACTGGCCCAGAGTTGAAAGCTGCCGCCAAAGAGGGTGCGACTCTAGTTATTACGGATACGAATCGAAAGCGCGCTCGTAGATGGAGCACAGTTCGCGACAATCTTGGGTATACAGAGCAGGTAGGAGAAAAGCCTCTCGTTCATGATCTCTCGGATGCTCGCCTCGAGGTTTTCCCGGGCGCGAGTGATGACGCTTTTACGGTCGTTGAGCAGCAAGGCGTTAAGCGAGTCGTCGCATCTGCCTATGGAAACCCCATTACCTATACGGCAGAAGACCGCGCGGCAATGGCGCTTGACGGCAACCCTGATACGGCATGGCGCGTCGGGGCGTTCTCGCCAGTAATCGGTGAGCGAATTCTCGTTGAGGCCAAAGCGCCGATAACGACCAATCATTTCTCGCTAGTTCAGCCACTTACTGGTCCACGCAATAGGTGGATAACAAGCGTGAGAATTCGGTTTGATGGCAAAGGAGAGTTAAAGCGTGTATTGGACGACTCTTCTAGAACAGCCGGCGGGCAGCGAATTAGTTTTCCGTCAAGACAATTTCGATCTATCGAAATCATTGTTGATGGCGATAGCACCGGGAAACGGTTCTCGTATGAAGGTCTAAGCGGGGTAGGTATCTCGGAGCTCACCATCGGCTCCGGCGACCCGGTTACAGAGCCATTGCGAGTTGTTGAGGTAACTCGTGTCCCGACTGACCTCCTTGAGCGAGCGGGCGAGGCATCCGCTCGACAAGACCTAGTAATACTCCTCACGCGTGAACGCAATACCCCGGTGCCCCCGCGCGCTGGGAATGTTGAGTCTGCGTTATCAAGATCTTTCGCTCTGCCTACGCCGCGCACATTTACGGTTGGAGGAGTTGCTCGAATTAATCCTGCGTCCCCAACCCCTGTCATCGATTCTCTCTTAGGGGCATCTACGGTCACTGCAACCGAGAGCGAGCACCTAGCAGGGGATGCCCGGTTCCGCTCCTCGTCTGCAATCGACGGTGACCCGCTGACCGCCTGGAATACTCCTTTCGTTGGAACAAACGGGCAGTGGATCGAGTTTCACTCGCAGAAGCAGCTGCGGCTCTCAAGCTTGGACATGCGAGTTGTTGCTGATGGGCGCCACTCAGTTCCGACGAAGGTGACGCTCAGCATGGATGGCAAGTTGGTTCCGTTGAAACTTCCGCCCATAAAGGATCAGACGCCAGAGAACGCAACCTCTCTTGTGCACTTGGATCTTCCGTCAACAATGAGCGGCCGAACTCTGCGTCTGACTATTGACGAAGTGAGAGAGACAAAAACGAAGGACTTCTACGGCGGAGGCGAATCTGTAATGCCGGTTGGTATCGCCGAACTTGGTGCCGCAAGTCTTGTCCAGCCATCTCTGGCGTCAACTCGCGAGAACAAGATGTTCAGTACTCCCTGCAGGGACGACCTCTTATCAATTGATGGCAAGCCAGTAAATATCTCAATTTTGGGGAATCGCTCAGACGCTCTCTCCCGTGGTGGCTTACGAATCATCGGGTGTGATGAGATTGAGTTGGGAGCAGGAAGGCATACCCTTAACGCTGTAAATGGTGCGGCAACCGCTCTCGATCTCGACCGTCTTGACCTTCGTTCGCTTGTCTCAGGTTCGAGTGCATTGTCTGCAACTCCCTCGCCCGGGGAGCAGGCGCGAACTGCCGGTGACCGTCTAGATGGCCCAACTGTCGGAGCACCTGCGAATACGCAAGTGATTTCTCGCGGGCGTTACTGGGAGAAGGTAAGAGTTACTAATGCAACAGCTCGCGAGCCACTCTGGATCGTGCTTGGGCAGAGTCAGAGTGCCGGTTGGAGCGCGTCGATAGGTGGAGAGACCCTTGGGGCATCGAAGCTCGTTGATGGCTATGCCAACGGATGGAGGGTAACTCCATCCTCGAAATCGTTCGTCGTTACAATGAGATGGCAGCCTCAGGGTGTAGTTAACAAGGCGTTAGTTCTCTCCGTGCTCGCAGTGCTGGCGTGCTTAATTTTGGTAATTTGGAACCCTCGAAGGCGTCAAGTGCTATCAGAGGACTCCGTGGATGATGGCGAGGTGGTACTCGTTGCACCATGGCACGCGAGACGACGCCCGACGGCTCTAAGGGCTTCATTCTCGGTAGTGAGTGTCCTTCTGATCGGTACCTTGGTAGCCGGCCCGCTGGTGGGTATCACTGCAGCGCTCTTCGTACTCGTCGCGTGCTTGTGGCCACCGCTTCGGGCGTTCGTAGCGCTGGCGCCATCTGCCTGCCTTGCTGCTGCAGGCATCTACATCGCTTGGCGCCAGATGCGAGTTGGGGTACCCCCAACCTTCGAGTGGCCGCTCGGATTTACCAGAGTTCACCTGCTCGGCTGGAGCGCAGTCGTGTTTCTCGTTGCCGATTCGATCCTGAATTATGGGGCCGATAAACCAGACGCCAAAGGGGACTCCTAAGGGGTCAGGTATAACACGGAATAGAGCTGTAACCAGAGTGTCCCGGAATGTTTAAGACAACTATTACGCGTCTGTCCCGATGATCATTCCGGCGCCTACGGTCTCGTTGGTGCCTTCATCGATGAGAATGAACGATCCAGTCATTCGGTTTCGTCGATACTCATCGACAAATAGCGGAGCTGTGACGCGGAGTTGAACTCGGCCGATCTCGTTCATGTTGAGTTCCGTTGCCGATTCATCCCTAGATAGCGTGTTGATATCGAGTCTGTAGGCAAGGTCTCTCACCTGGCAGCGAGCGTTGTTTGTCGTGTGCTTGATGCCATAGGTGGTGCGCTCTGATAGCGGGCGCTCAGTAAACCAGCAGACCATCGCATCTACATCTTGGGTAGCTACTGATGCGTTTCTTGGGCGACAGATCATGTCGCCACGGCTGACATCAAGATTGTCGGTGAGCCGAATCGTTACTGACATCGGCGGAACAGCCTCGGAGATTGGTCCGTCGAATGAATCAATACCAGCGATCGTGGTCGTCATCCCCGAGGGCAGCACCATGACCTCGTCTCCCGGCCTAAACGTTCCCCCTGAGACTTGGCCTGCGTAGCCGCGGTAGTCGTGGTGCTCGTTAGACATCGGCCGAATTACATACTGGACCGGGAATCGCGGATCGATGAGGTTTCGGTCAGAGGCTATGTAGAGATGCTCTAGGTGGTAGAGCAGTGTTGGTCCGCCATACCAAGGCATGTGATCGGAGTGGGTTGTTACGTTGTCGCCGTTTAAAGCTGAAATGGGAATGAAAGTGAGGTCGGGAATATCCAATTTCGCCGCAAACTCACTGAACTCCTCGCAGATCGAGTTGAAGACATCTTCTTCCCAATCAACAAGATCCATCTTGTTTACGCAGAGAACGAGGTGAGAGACGCGTAGCAGCGACGCAATAACGGCATGGCGGCGAGACTGCTCAAGAATGCCTTTACGTGCATCGATCAGAACTAGTGCAAGATCCGCTGTTGATGCGCCGGTAACCATATTGCGGGTGTACTGAACGTGCCCTGGAGTGTCAGCGATAATGAATTTTCGCTTCGGGGTTGCAAAGTACCGATATGCAACGTCGATCGTGATTCCCTGCTCGCGTTCCGAGCGAAGCCCGTCTGTCAGTAATGCAAGGTTGGTGTAGTCGAAACCCTTCTCTCTGCTGGTCTTCTCAACCGCCTCAAGTTGGTCCTCGAATATCTGCTTACTATCAAGCAGGAGACGCCCAATGAGGGTTGATTTTCCATCATCGACAGATCCTGCAGTAGCAAAACGAAGCATCTCCATTAGAAGTAGCCCTCCCTTTTTCGATCCTCCATGCCGGCTTCACTGATTCGATCATCGGCGCGAGTTGCTCCACGTTCGGTGATTCGAGCTGCAGCTACCTCGATTATCACCTCGGCGGGATTCGAGGCTGGTGACTCGATAGCACCGGTGCATGTTGCGTCACCGACAGTTCGGAAGCGAACAAGCATCTCTTCGGGAACTTCGTCCGGGAGCAGCGTAAGGAATGGTGTGATTGCTAGAAGCATCCCATCGCGCTTAATTACAGACCTTCGGTGCGCGTAGTAGATCGAAGGAATCTCGATCTCCTCGCGTTCGATGTACTGCCAGATATCGAGTTCTGTCCAGTTTGAAATGGGGAATACTCGAATGTGTTCACCGCGTTTGTGCCTACCGTTGTAGAGATTCCAGAGTTCAGGTCGCTGGTTCTTTGGGTCCCACTGGCCAAATTCGTCACGGAAAGAGTAAATGCGCTCTTTGGCGCGCGCCTTTTCTTCGTCCCTGCGCCCACCCCCGAATGCGGCATCGTATTTTCCATCCGAGATTCCGTCGAGGAGTGCAACTGTCTGGAGTTTGTTTCGGCTCGCTCGCGGGCCAGTCTCTTCAACGACTCGCCCGGAGTCAATCGCTGCTTGAACTGATGCGATTACCAAATTGACTCCAAGTTCAGCGACCCTGCGGTCTCTGTAGTCAATTACCTCATCGAAATTATGGCCAGTGTCGACATGCATTACTGGGAACGGAATTCGTGCAGGGTAGAAGGCCTTCTCAGCAAGCCTGAGCATGACAATTGAGTCCTTGCCCCCGGAGAAGAGCATCACTGGTCGCTCAAACTCTGCAGCGACCTCGCGGAAGATGTGAATTGATTCGGCCTCGAGCGCATCGAGATGCGGAACCTGAACAGCCTTCACTATTTAACCCTTTCGCGTTATAGTCTCTGATCTTTGGAGCCACAGGGCTGCGGCTCCTTCGATGATGAATCGTTAATGGCTGCCCCCGAACGATGGAGTGTACCGGCCCGAAGAGGCAATTCGGTCCAATTCAGGCGACGCTCGGAGGCTCAATTGGGCGGCGATTGAATGCGCTGCCTTTGGGTAGAGCTCAGATCTCGCCTCTCGCTATAGATATTGCTTGTTCAGCGAATTCATGCCTGCAGATGAGCAGGTCCGGGAGGCTGGTATCAGGGCCGTTGTATACGAG
>JBAWWI010000008.1:0-39473 GCA_037146835.1 Actinomycetes bacterium
GTCCCTGGTATCACTACCGCTAGCAGCATCAGCGCCGGCGGCGCCCATACCTGTGCAGTGCTGACGGACAGCACTATCTGGTGTTGGGGTGATAACACCTACGGGCAACTAGGTGTCAACACTAGTCCCAATACCACCTCGACAAGTCCAGTCCAAGTCCCTGGTATCACTACCGCTAGCAGCATCAGCGCCGGCGGCGCCCATACCTGTGGACTGCTGACGGACAGCACTATCTGGTGTTGGGGGCTTAACTCCTCCGGGCAACTCGGTGACGGAACCTCGATCAGCAAAAATTCACCCGTCTCGGTACAGAGCCCATAGAGCGAGACCGCTCTCCACGAATTCTTGATACTCGCCCGGGTCCATCGCACTCGGGCGAGCTCTATTCTCAACTGTTATTTACACGCGGGCACTGAACTCCAGAAACCTTGCCGTGGCGAGAAAATAATGTGACATCTCCGAGTGGCTCTCGATCGAGACAGATTGCCCTCAGTATGAAGCCCAGTCTGTAGTAATCCTCGCTAATCAGCTCCACCACTTGCCTGTTACCCAGGCAGCCTTAAGAAGCGGCACTCTCTCCAACGCTCAGGCTGTAGAGGTTGCACGCGGTGCGATTGTTGCACCGAGTACTGAGACACAGCTATTAAACCTCGCAAAACACGCGACGGTTCGCGATCTGCGAGACGCAACTTCGCGTGTCGTTGCTGGGGCAACCGATGAAGCAAAGCGACACCGTCAGGTACATAGGAGTCGCTACTTCAAGTTGTGGACAGATCTAGATGGGTCGTTCAATGTAAGAGGGTGCATGACGGCTGCGAACGGCGCGCTAGTGATGGCAGCAATAAAGCCAATACAGGACGAGATCTTCAAGGCGGCTCGCAAGAGTGGTGAGCATGAAAGACCGGAGGCCTACGCGGCTGATGCGCAGATGGGCTTGGCGCTCCCCACCAAATCTAAGAGACACCGGATGAGCCCAGATCTCGAACTTAAGTTGCTACCTGAGCGGATAACAGAACACGCGTGTTGAACCGATAGATCCCAGAATCCGTCACATGTAGATGATCGCGCTCTAGCTGGGGACCTCTATGTTGCGCGCGTATGCATCGTCACCGGAGTAGAGGTGCAGCTCCGAGGGCATCTGGTCTGTCATGTGATACGTCTCTTCACTTGACGGGAACGAGCCGGCACGCACATCGTCGCAGAACATAGCGACGGCCATCGTTGACTCTCCCTTGATATCTGCATAACGACGCACGAAGCGTGGAAGCTTTCGATCCTCAAGCCCAAGTAGGTCGTGGTACACGAGTACCTGGCCATCACAGTGGCGACCGGCGCCTATGCCAATTGTCGGAATATCAATAGCGTCAGTAACCATTCGAGCAACGCCATCGGGGACACACTCGAGAACGAGTGCGAAGCAGCCAGCCTCGGCTAGCGCAATTGCATCATCAACGATTGTTCGTGCAGCGTCTAGTTGCTTGCCCTGCACCTTGTACCCACCAATAGCGTGAACCGACTGCGGGGTAAGCCCCAGATGCCCCATCACCGGGATCTCTGAATCGAGAATTGCCCCGATCGCATCTAGTCGCTTGCGTCCGCCCTCTAGCTTCACAGCACCAGCACCGGCGCGCACGAGAGTTGCCGCATTGCGCACTGTCTCTTCACGCGACACGTGGTAACTCATCCATGGAAGGTCGCCGACTACTAGAGCGCTCGGCCTTGTGCGCGCAACGGCTGCAACGTGGTGGGCCATATCGTCAGTTGTGACCTGAAGAGTGTTGTCGTACCCAAGCACAACCATCGCGAGTGAGTCGCCGACAAGGATCATGTCCACACCAGCGTCATCGACAACCCTGGCGCTAGGCGCGTCGTAGGCAGTGACCATCACTAGAGGCTCTTGGCCTTTACGCGCACGAATTGATGGTGCAGTAATGGCTCTGCGCTGACCTGTTGGAGTGGTCATCGGTATTCCTCCATGATCTTCATCCGTCCAGGGCTTTTGATGCTCCCGGCGTGTTTCATAAGCGTAATACCGCACTAGTGGTCTCTGTCCAGCGCGACGGCGTAGTTTGGGGCCATGGAGAGCATTGGCAGGGTCATCGACTGTGAAAATTGCGGCACCCCAAGCGACGAAGTTGTTCGGGTTCTAAGGGTCTACCTAACCCCGGAGGCCTGGGATACGCCAGCATCCCGAAGGGTTTTAGAGGACCCAGAGATTTGGTGCATATCCTGCATAACCCTGTATCCATCTGAGGTTCTAGGGCCCATCGAGTAGCAAGCCTCGGTAATAGTCGAGCAGCTCTCAGCTAACTCGCCGCACCCGGTGGAGTTTCCCGTGGAGTTCACGTCGCTTTAGGTGATTCCACCTACATTCATGGCAGACCTCAACTACATAGCGAGCAAATTCATCGTGCTTCCGGGCTAATCCTTCAAGCTCGCCACGCTTCGTAAGGCACCTACCGTTTGCGTCCTTTAAGCCATCTCCGTATACATAGGAGACAAGGCGAAGCGAGTCCTTTGAGCAGACGGGGCAGGGAGCCTCCATAGGGGTCCCGACATTGCGAGCCGCCCGCATCAACTCCGGGTGCGCATCGCAGACATCAAGGCTCTTCACGACCCCGCGGCGAAGGTCATTGAGGACGGCTCGACGCGCTAGGGCGTAATCAACGTGACTCGGCACGCAGGCATCCTACCGGTGTAAGGGCCCAAGAATCCTAAGAATATTCTCCTCGGGTGGCGCTTTAGCGGCACGACGATGTATCGTTTCGATACATCGCAAGACTCTCAAGACGCTCAAGACAATTTCGATCGGCATTCATCTCTCCCCACCGCTAATCCTCAAAGAAACTGGACGCACGTGCTCGAACTCGCAATTCTCGGAAATCTAAAGCAGCAGCCGGTCCACGGCTACGAGCTTAAGAAGCGCCTAGCGGAGACGCTCGGGCCTATCTGGGGTGTCTCCTTTGGTTCGCTCTATCCAGCCCTTCGTCGCCTTGAGCGCAGCGGCGCTATTGAGGTAGTTGAGGGAGCAGGCATCGAGAGCTCGGCACCGATTCCCTCGACAGGGAGCCTGCGGGGCGAGGCGGCCACCGCGCGCTTAAGGCGCTCAACCAAGCCATCTCTTCGCACCAAGAAGGCATATCGCATTACAGCACGCGGCGAGATCCTCTTCGACGAGTTGCTACGTGACCCGTCAAACGGCGTCGACGACCGCACCTTCGCACTTCAACTCTCTTTCTGTCGCTACCTCTCTTCAAATGATCGAGTTGAGTTGCTACAGCGACGCAGGGCTGAGCTCGCCGAGCGCTTGGCCAACGAACGCAAGCCGCGATCAGCGGGCGCCGGTGGCATCTCAATCGACAGATATACCCGCTCCCTTGCGGATCACCGAAACGCATCGGTCGAACGCGATCTCGAGTGGATTGACTCGCTCATTGAGGAAGAGCGTCGCATCGGAGCAGCAGAGACCGCATCAGCGAATAACACTACAGAACAAGTCGAAAATAGCATCCAGCAAGATTCAATAAGCCAGCCATTAGCAAAGTCCAGACCGATTAAAAACGAATTAGGAGCAGCAACAGCATGAGTAAAGACGGAAAAGTCAGAGTCGCTATAGCCGGAGTAGGTAACTGCGCAAGCAGCCTCGTGCAGGGGATCGAGTACTACAAGAATGCGGAGCAGGGCGACACTGTCCCCGGCCTCATGCATGTAGAGCTCGGCGGATACCACGTGCGCGATATCGAGTTCGTTGCGGCCTTCGATGTTGATGCAGAGAAAGTAGGCCTCGACCTCGGCAAGGCCATTCTTGCTGGCCAGAACAACACCATCATGTTCTGCAACAACGTTCCCGACGCCGGTGTGCCCGTACTTCGCGGACCGACCTTCGATGGCCTCGGTAAGTACTACCGAATGACCATCGAGGAGAGCCCCGCTGAGCCAGTTGATGTTGCACAGGTACTACGCGACTCCAGAGCCGATGTGCTCGTCTCTTACCTCCCCGTTGGCTCCGAGGATGCGCAGAAGCATTACGCGCAGGCCTGCCTCGACTCCGGTGTCGGATTCGTAAACGCCATCCCGGTCTTCATCGCCAGCAACCCCGAGTGGGCAGCAAAGTTTGAGGCTGCTGGAGTCCCGATCGTTGGGGATGACATCAAGAGCCAGGTTGGAGCGACCATCGTCCACCGAATCCTTGCCCGCCTCTTTGAGGATCGCGGCATGGTCCTCGACCGCACCTACCAGCTCAACGTCGGTGGAAACATGGACTTCAAGAACATGCTCGAGCGTGAGCGCCTTGAGTCCAAGAAGATCTCCAAGACCCAGGCTGTTACTAGCCAACTCGATAATGGCATCGCCGCTGACGATGTCCACATCGGACCATCTGACCACGTTGCTTGGTTACAGGACCGCAAGTGGGCATACATCCGCCTTGAGGGCCGCAACTTTGGAGATGTTCCCCTCAACCTTGAGCTCAAGCTTGAGGTCTGGGACTCCCCTAATAGTGCCGGCGTAATCATTGATGCGGTGCGTTGTGCCAAGGTTGCCCTTGACCGTGGTATCGGTGGACCCCTCCTAGGGGCATCTGCTTATTTCATGAAGTCTCCTCCGGTGCAGTACACCGATGACGAGGCTCGTGAGATGGTGGAGGAATTCGCAACAGGCGCGTAAGCGCACCTTTTTCAAATCTGTTCCAACCTGGAGGGTCCCGTGCAGGACGCAACTACCAAAATCGCCCATCGACTGCTCGGGCCTCTCGCGGGGCGCAGAATCCTTGACCTCGGATGCGCTGGAGGAGTCGCTGCTGTTTCATTCGCTCGCGGCGGAGCCACGGTGCTTGCAGTCGACTCGACAGTGGAGGCGGTGGAGGCGACGCGCTTGCTCGCAGAGCGAGAGGATGTCCGCTTCGAGGTTCACCACGCAGATCTTGCCGAACTCGCATTTCTTCGAGCTGACTCCATTGACGCGGCCTACTCAGACGGTGCGTTCGCGGAGGTTCCAAACCTTGCACGTGTCTTTAGGCAGGTGCATCGCGTGCTTCGACCAGGATCACCACTCGTCATGCTCATGCCACACCCATTTAGTGCGCTTACGAGTCTCCCATCCGACTCCACTCCATCATTCGACGACGTGGCGCGCCCGACGATTCTCTCCTTCACAGAGGTCTTCACCGAGTTGATACGCGCTGGATTTCGCGTTGACACGCTCCTAGAGCCAGAGCTCCCATCAGCGGATGGTCGCGACCTTGGATGCGTTGTACTACGTGCACGCAAAGAGGGCGTTTAACCTTATTAAATAGGTTAATAGCCGCGAGTAGTAAGCCGCGAATAACTACGCCTCGCCGCGCACTACTCCCTTGGTCTCCGCCCACTCGTCTAGAAGGCGGAGGGCCTCTTCCTCGTCGATTGGTCCTTCGTCGAGGCGCAGCTCCAGGAGATAATCGAGTGCCTCGCCAATAACACGCGATGGTGCGATTCGCAGATGCTCCATAACTTGGCGCCCATCGAGGGGTGGTCGAATCGAGTCAAGCTCCTCCTGCTCTCGCAACTCAACAATTCGGCGCTCAAGCTCATCCATGCGTCGATCCAGAGCGAGCGCGCGGCGCTTGTTCCGGGTAGTGCAGTCACAGCGCTGAAGATGATTCAACTGCGCTAGAAGTGGGCCGGCATCGCGCACGTAACGCCTTACAGCCTTATCACTCCACCCCATTGCATACGTATGGATCCGCAGATGGAGATATACAAGCTGGGTCACATCCTCAATTACTTCATTTGAGAATCTGAGTGCAGTCATTCGCGCCCGCGTCATTCGCGCACCAACAACCTCGTGGTGATGAAATGAGACTCCTCCGCTCTCAAACGAGCGGGTCTTCGGCTTTCCTACGTCGTGGAATAGCGCTGCTAGGCGAACAATCACATCCTCGTGATCCGTATTGTTGATCACTGCGATCGTGTGGGCAAGTACGTCTTTGTGCTGGTGAATCGGGTCTTGCTCGAGCTGCATCGAGTTGAGTTCGGGCAAGAATTGGTCCGAGAGGCCGGTCCTCGAGAGGAACCACAGCCCCTCAGAGCAATCTGGGACACTCAGCAACTTCGAGAGTTCGTCACGAATGCGCTCTGCGCTCACGATCTCCATGCGCGAGGCCATTGCCTCAACAGCCTCAACGAGTTCGGCATCGGGAGTAAGTCCGAAACGCGCAATGAAGCGCGCTGCACGCATCATGCGCAGTGGGTCATCGGCAAAAGACGACTCGGGTGACTGCGGTGAGCGCAGGCGCTTATTTACTAGAAGATCCTCGAGACCATTATGTGGATCCACGAGCACCGGCTCGCTCAACACCTCGATCGCCATTGCATTGATCGTAAAATCGCGACGAACTAGATCGGACTCGACATCATCTGCATAGGCGACCTCAGGCTTGCGGCTCTCTGGTCGGTAGAGGTCTCCACGGAAGGTCGTAATCTCGAGGTCGTGGCCGCCAACTCTGGCGCCGACTGTCCCAAAAGCCTTGCCCTGAAGCCAAATATGCTCCGATATTGGGCCCAGTAGCCGCTCAATATCGTCTGGCCTTGCAGAGGTAGTGAGGTCGAGATCACCGAGAGCTCGATTAGCGAAGGCATCACGAACCGAGCCGCCAACTAGATAGGTGCGGTGACCTTCAGTGGCGAGCTGCTCGGCCACAACGCGAGTCGGCGAGCCAGGGGCAAAAACGGCACTAAGCCGTTCGGGAATTCCGTTCACGGCCCCATTCTGACCGGTCGAGTAAGCCTCGGGCCGCACGCACGCTCGTTATCATCGCTATAAACCAGAAATACTGCTCGATGAGATCAAATCTCGGAGAGGCGGATGCCCAAAATCAAACCGGAGTGGAGGCTTCCTTCAGGTGTGTCTTTGCGAGATCCGAGGCATCCATCCTGAGTCGAAGGTCGTGGGTCTTAGTCGCCGTCGCTAATGCATCACGGCGAGTTATGACTCCTTCTTCGTATAGAGCTAGGAGGCTTTGGTCAAAGGATTGCATCCCGTAATACTCACCCTCCTCAATAATCTCCTCGAGTTCATGGGTCAGCGATGCGTCCGCGATCTTGTCGAATACTCGACCGGTTGAGACAAGCACCTCCATAGCGGGGATGCGACCTTTCGAGTCACTTCGCTGCACAAGACGCTGGGATACAACTCCACGGAGTGAACCCGCAAGCGACATACGCACCTGTTGCTGCTGGAATGGCGGGAAGAAGTCGATAATTCGACTAATAGTCTCCATCGCACTCATGGTGTGGAGTGTGGCGAATACAAGGTGCCCGGTCTCTGCTGCCGAGAGCGCGGCCCAGACTGTCTCGGGGTCTCGCATCTCGCCGATAAGGATCACATCAGGGTCCTGGCGCAGTACGCGTTTGAGGGCAGCGTGGAAATCCTCTGTATCTGTACCAATTTCACGCTGATTCACGATGCTGCGCTTATCGGGGTGGAGCACCTCAATCGGGTCCTCGATCGTCATGATGTGCTTAGCCATGGTCTCATTGATGTGGTCGATCATCGCCGCAAGGGTCGTTGTCTTCCCAGAGCCAGTTGGGCCTGTTACAAGAACTAGCCCCCGAGGCTCCTCAGCAAGTCTGCGCACTACCGGCGGAAGACCAAGAGTCTCAAACGACGGAATCCCCGGCAGGACACGCCTAAGCACCATTCCAACACTCCCACGCTGGCGGAAGACATTTGCCCTAAAACGCCCTAATCCTGCGACTGTGTAAGCGAAATCGGCCTCCTGCTTCTCAAGAAACTCCTCTGCTCGAGCCTTAGGCATGATCGCAAAAGCAACGCGCTCTGTATCGGCAGGGGTCACATCAGGGAGGTCGGTAAGCGCAAAGAGCAAGCCGTCAACGCGCAGGTAAGGAGGAGATCCAACCTTTATATGAACGTCAGAGGCCTCGCGGCGCACTGCCTCATTTAGTAGTTCATCGAGTTCAAGCACTCTTGGCCTCCGTGAAATAGCCGATTCAATTCAGGGATGCTCCCTGATTTCAGACGTGATCGCTATCGGCACGAATCTGCGCCTGCTGAACCAGAAATATTTGCTTAGACGAATACTGAGAAATGCTGGAGATCTGGCCCAAGGCAGGCTCACCGAAGGCATTGAGTCGAGCCCCCTCGAGGATGCCAATCCCCCCAACGAACGCACCACAGGCCCCTTGGGCGCGTAGCCTCAGATCCGTGAAGGAGCAGACGCTTAGGTGGCCCGGTGGCTGGGCCCGAATTGGACCGTGGCGAGGGAGCCACGACATTGGCTACCTCTCTATTGGTGCTGAACGTCCGCCAACCTCTGCATTTGTAGACCGCTGCCTAGACGCTCTGCGCCGCGATGGGTACGCAAGCGTTGTCACCAGTGCCCTTGCCCCGGCCGAGACGCTTCCATTCGCCGATCGTGATTTTGGGGTGCGCGAGCGCCTACATCTCCTCGAGCATGGAATGTCTGGGCTTGAGCGCCCTCGGCAGCCGAGTCGCCGCGCGCGACGCTCAGATCGCGCGCCTCTCCTTGAGATAGATGCCCGCGCTTTTGACGAGTTTTGGCATATTGATCAACTCGGGCTTGAGCATGCCTTGCGCGCTACGCCGGCTTGCCGTTTTCGAGTCTGCGAGAGGCGCGGTTCGGATGCTGTGGGAGCCGAAGGGGGAAGCGGACTAGTTGGCTACGCGATCACAGGACGATCAGGGCTTCAGGGCTATCTTCAGAGACTCGCAGTCGCACCCGAGGCGCACCGGCAGGGCTGGGGAGCATCCCTCGTGGCCGATGGCTTGCGATGGCTTGCGCGCCACGGGGTTGTTCGCACTCTCGTGAATACTCAAATAAAGAATGAAGCCGCTCTCGAGCTCTATAAACGATCTGGATTTAGCCTCTTGCCCGTGAATCTTGTAGTTATGGATCGAACTCTGTGACTCCGCGCCCAACGCCTAAAAAATTTGCAGCATTAATGGCGGTAATCGGTCTGTTAACTGTTGCCGCTGGATCTCCGGCACCTGCTTTAAGCCCAGCGAAAGCAAAGATCGGTATTTCGCTACAGGCACAGCCTCCTTGGGCCAATGCGGGAGACGATGCTGCGTTTGTTCTAGGGCTTAAGGGAGATCTCTCAGGGCTCGAGGCTCGTGCAGTCATCCACACCTACATAACAACGCGTGGGGGTTTTGAGAGGGCAGTGACGGGTAAGCGGCTCGGATCTGTTGTTGGGACCGCTGCAGCGCCTGCAGATGCACTTACGAACTCAACGCTTGTTGTTCCTCTTCAGAATCCTGGAGTTCCGCGCGACACTCTGCGAGTTCGAGTGCCGATGCCCAGAGGCGGGCGCGCTGGAGTTTTCCCAATAGAGCTAGAAGTTCGCGACCCTGAGACTGGCGATGTATACGCCTCGCTTGTGACTTTTCTAACAATCGTTAGCCCGCTCACCGGAGGGCCTGCAGTTGCAGAACGACTCAGCGTTGGATGGATATGGCCGATTGCTTCTCGAGCACCTATTGACCCCGATGGCAAACCAAGTTCGCGGCTAATTGATTCGGTTGCACCGGGCGGAAGGCTTGAGAATATTGCATCGGCATTGCCTAACTCTGAGGGTATATCAGTAACACTGCAGCCCGAGCCCGCAACCTTGGAAGCGTGGAGTGAAGCAACAAAGTCCTCCTCGCAACAAACCTCCTTCCCTCGCCTCCGAGAGGCCCTTGGGCAACAGGCCCCCATTGCAGGCCCCTACTCGGCAATCGATATGCCATCCCTTGTGGCCAATGGAGCAGCAGAGATAGCTATCCAAGCATGGAGTGTTGGAAGCGAGACCACTAAACGAATCGCAGAGACATCTGCAGACACAATCGGTGATGAGCCAACGATATTTACCGGCGCTTTAGACGCGAACTCAATTGCGTTGTTGCAGGCAAAGGGCCTTACCCGCGCTGTAGTCCGCTCTGCTGCTCTATCCAACCCCGGGGAGATAAACCTCACACCTGCTCAGCCATTTACGCTCCTCGCTGGCACTGCCTCGTTACCCGCCATCCAGACCGACGACACTCTTGGCGCGATCTTTGAGGCTCCCGGATCGCCTGCAATAAGAGCCGCGCGTTTATTGGCTGGATTGAGCGTCGTTGCTCTCGAGCTGCCAAGTCAAAAGCGCGGCGTTGTAATTGCAGGATCAAAATATTGGAGACCTTCTACGGCCGCCTTAGATTCAGTCAGTATCGGGCTGCGAGACAACCCCCTGCTCAAGAGCGTCAGCATCGCGGATC
Organism: Actinomycetes bacterium; assembly: GCA_037146835.1. Lineage (GTDB taxonomy): Bacteria > Actinomycetota > Acidimicrobiia > IMCC26256 > IMCC26256 > IMCC26256. The sequence goes on from JBAWWI010000008.1 coordinate 10,255, forward strand.
TCTTCTCAACAATTCCGGCTGAGCGCAACGGCAATCGCCCGCTCATTCACAGACTTGCACCGGTTGACACAACACGTCTGCCATTACCGGCGGCATCTCTCGTCAAAACACAGCAGCGCATAACGGCCTTCACTTCATTCGCTGGGAGCGGAGAGCCAGCTACCAGCGCACTTCAGCACCTTCTGCTTGCTCCTAACCCAACGGAATCGAGAAGTGCTAACGCTGCTCAATTGAAGGCATCGCGCCAAATAATGGATAACTTCATTGCAAAGATCGGTACGCCGATTTCGCGAACCCTCACACTTACCTCACGCAAAGCCGAGGTACCGATGTCCTTCCAGAATGACACTGGGAGGCCGCTCTCTGTTCGTCTTTTACTTGAGAGCGATCGGCTCACGTTTCCAAGCGGAAGCAACCGCATTATTGAGCTCGCCCCCAACAACACGACTCTGCAGATTGCTGTCATCTCGCGTTCGCCAGGCACATTCCCGTTGACACTGACTGTCGAGTCAGTTGACGGAGGGATCGTGATCGAACGAACTCGCATAACTGTTAGGTCAAGCGTCGTAAGCGGCATAGGCGTGCTGCTGACAGCTGCAGCTGGGGTATTCCTATTGCTCTGGTGGGTAACCCACTGGCGACGCTCGCGTAAGAAGTCTTCGGTGATTCCGAGTTGAGTGCCCAAGCCGACCAGCCAGCGCAAGGAGTTGTTGGCGCCTCGCCCATGCGACAGCTTGCCCGCAGCGGGCTGGCAGTAGCAACAGGGACCGCTCTCTCGCGCGTTACGGGGTTCCTTAGGGTTGCTGCACTTGCTGCAATTGGCTTTGCACGTTTAAGTGATGTTTACAACGTTGCTAACTCCACACCCAACATTGTCTACGAGCTTCTTCTCGGAGGAATCCTCACAGCCTCCCTTGTGCCCCTGTTCGTCGATTATCACGAGCGCGGAGACGATCGCTCCACCGACGCTGTTAATACCTTTTCGATTGTTGCCTTACTAACGATCTCGGCGCTAGGTGTAATTTTTGCTCCCCTAATTGCGAGCATTTACTCATCCCGCCTCACTGGAAGCGACGCGGCTGCTCAACAGCAGTTAATGATCGATCTGCTCCGCATGTTCATGCCACAGATCTTCTTTTATGGAGTGACTGCACTATTTACAGCGATGCTGAATGCGCGCCGAAAGTTTGCTGCTGCTGCCTTTGCCCCCTCCATAAACAACATCGTTGTCATTGCAGTGCTCCTTACACTTCCGCGCCTACAGGTTGGGCGCGAGACCGTTGGATCCGTGCTCGCGAATCGCAATGAAGAGTGGCTGCTCGGACTCGGAACCACCCTCGGGGTTGTTGCCATGACCGTGATACTGCTCCCAGCTCTGCGCTCTGCAGGGGTTCGTTTGCATTGGGTATGGGAGTGGCGCCACCCCGCGGTTCGCCAGATCGTGCGACTATCTGGATGGACCGTTGGTTATGTAATTGCTAATCAGCTCGCATTCTGGGTAGTGCTCGTGCTCTCCTACCGAAATTCGGGCGATACCTCCGCCTACCTCGCTGCATTCATGTTTTTCCAACTGCCGCATGGAATCTTCACCGTCTCGATCATGACCGTTGTCGGCCCTGAGCTGGCGCGAGCCTCGAATGCCGGCGACCTAACTGCCTTCAGAAGGCGATTCGCAAGTGGCTTGCGCGTAATTGCACTTGTCGTCATCCCCGCTGGTGCCTTAATGATTGTCCTTGCAGAGCCAATTGTGCGCGGAGCGCTTGACTATGGCAATTTCTCAGAGAACTCCGTCGTGACGACATCCTCGACTCTGGCCCTTTTTGGGATCGGCCTGTTCGCGTTCTCCGCATATCTCTACACAATTCGCGCGATGTACTCACGCCTCGACACGCGTACCCCATTCCTCCTGAACCTCCTGGAGAACACCCTCAATATCGTGTTAGCCGTTGCGCTATACCCAAGTCTCGGCGTAAAGGGACTAGCACTTTCATGGAGCATCTCCTACTCAATCGCTGCAATTGCTGCTTGGGCCATCCTTGACCGCCGTCTCGGGGGCCGCGAGGGTAAGCGCAGCGCGACTGTGATGATGCGAATTGTGTTATCGAGCGCCGTGGGTGCAGGGGTCGCGTGGCTGATCTTGAACTACCTTGACCCGAGAACCACATTGGCTGCTATCGCGACCGTTCTGCTTGCTGGAGTTGTCGGGGGTGGAGTTGGTATCGGTGGTGCAGCTGCATTGGGCGTACCCGAGATCGCAGACCTACGTGCCACACTCACACGCAGTGCCCCGTCTATCGACACAACAAGCGCCTAACCTGTTACAAATAAGCACTCAACTCTTTTTGCGACAACATCCAGGGCCTACTCACAGGCCGCCGCAGTTCACTAAGCAACCCAGGAGAAAACAATGACCGTTCGAATCGTTACCGATAGCGCGTGTGACCTTCCAGAGGAGATTGAGCGCTCGCTCAATATTGAGATAGTTCCGCTCACGGTGCGCTTCGGCGATCAAGAGTATGTAGACCGTGGCGAGTTGGGCGTCGCTGAGTTCTGGGAGCGCATTGGGAAGAGTAAGCAGATTCCAACGACAGCGGCACCTGCTCCAGGCGCCTTCGAAGCGGCTTACCGCAAGGTAATAGCAGAGGGTGCCACAGGAATTGTTGTCATCTGCTTGACCTCAAAACTCTCAGCAACGATGTCCTCAGCAGAGCTTGCGGCACGCTCGATCACTGACGTTCCGATTGAGGTAGTGGACTCTAAATCAGCGAGTGTTGGGGAGGGTCTCGCTGCCATGGCCGCCGCACGCCACGCGGCATCCGGTGCGGATACTGCAGCCGTCGCGGAGGCTGCCCGGTCCCTTGCAGATCGGACGCGAATTCTTGGCGGGCTAGACACACTTGAGTATCTACGAAAAGGCGGGCGAGTTGGAGCGGCTAAAGCGCTCTTTGGCGAGCTCCTCTCCGTTAAGCCATGTATCAGCATCCGCGATGGAGAGGTTGCAGAGGCAGGGAAGGTGCGCACGCACTCAAAGGTTGTTGCCTGGTTGCTAGAAGAGTTCAGTAAAATAAAGAACCCCGAGTACGTGATGGTTTTCCACTCGATGGCCCCTGACGCAGCAGAGTTCCTTGCTCAAGTAAAGGCTCTCGCTCCTGGTATGGAGATCGAGACTGGAATCATGGGCCCAATTGTTGGCACTCACATTGGTCCGCGTGCAATAGGTATGGGCTGGGTTGAAGCAAAGTGATTGAGGCCCCCTGTAATGCGTAAGCAGGCATTAATTGTTGCAGCAGCGCTTCTTGCCTTTGCTGTGATTATTGGCTTTGGCGCTCATGCAATTAGCCAAGATTCTTCAGAGCAGAAGAAACAGCCCCCTAAAATGGCGCATTTAATGGATGTATACGCGGGCCATTTTGGCGAGGTCTCGGGCGACGGAGTCTTGGCGGCAGCCATTTCTAGACGGGGGCCCGTAACGGTCGGGGTCACAGCCCAGCGAATAGTTGGTGGTGATGGCCTGTCAATGGCAGCAGAGCGCTGCGCCAAGGTAGCGCTGCGCGGAGTTGATATTTCCTTATTAGCTACTGGGACCCTCGACGGCCAAGGTGTGGCGATAATTGTCGCCGCTAAGACCCCTGCCACAGCAGCAGAGATTGCTTACGTGACCAATCTAGATCAATGCACGATTATCTACTCCGAACGGCTGTAGGCGACCACCCCTCATCCCCATAGACCTCCACAGGGCGATGTGCAGGGGTGCTCGGGTACGATACGCATCCGCAGCGAGTGCGGATTCATCTAATTGGGAGCAGACCGCAGATGGCTGAGTGGAGCGATCAAGCAGTAGACACAATCGAGAAGGTTGTAGTCGGTATTCGTGAAAAGGCCGTTCTCCCGATTGAGCGCGCCTCCCGAATGATTGTGTTTGGAGTCTTCGTAGGCATCCTTGCGATCTGTGCATTTACTCTTCTGCTTGTTGCACTACTCCGTATTCTCTCAATTCCTCTACCCGTCTGGGCAGCTTGGATGATTGAGGGAGTGGCCATATCGCTACTCGGATATTTTGTCTGGCGCCAGCGTTCTCGTTTCGCACAAGGAAACTCAAGTGACTGAACTTCGTGATGTAGTAATTGTTGGCTCCGGGCCAGCGGGATTAACCGCCGCTATCTACACAGCGCGCGCCAATCTTCGCCCAATTGTTATCGAGGGTTTCTCCTCTGGTGGGCAGCTCATGCTCACAACGGAAGTGGAGAATTTCCCTGGTTTTCCAGAGGGAATCATGGGTCCTGAGCTCATGGCGAACATGCGCGAGCAAGCTCTTAGATTCGGTGCCGAATTTGTTACAGCTAATGCAGATCGTGTTGATCTTTCGTCATCACCGTTTGGTGCGTGGGTAGGGAACGATGAGTACCGCGGCCGCACCATGATTATCTCCACCGGTGCAACTGCACGGATGCTTGGCCTCGAGGGCGAAGCGGGTTTAATCGGTCGCGGTGTATCCACCTGCGCGACCTGCGATGGGTTCTTTTTTCGAGATCACGAAATTGTCGTAGTAGGCGGTGGCGACTCTGCTCTTGAAGAGGCGACCTTCCTAACGAAATTTGCATCCAAGGTCACGCTCGTGCACCGCCGCGACGAATTCCGCGCATCAAAAATCATGCAGGATCGCGCGTTGGCGAATCCAAAGATTGAGGTGCGCTGGAATAGCGCAGTCGACTCACTAGTAGGAGAGACAAAACTAGAGAGTGTCGTCCTGCGAGACACCACGACAGGAGAACTCTCTCCTCTCAATGCAACGGGGCTCTTCATAGCAATCGGGCACGACCCAACTACTGAGTTATTCAATGAAGTTCTCGACCTAGATGGCGACGGATACATCATCACTGCGCCAAGCTCAACGAAGACCAGCATCGACGGAGTATTCGCAGCAGGAGATGTTGCGGATCACGTCTACCGCCAAGCAATTACCGCAGCAGGTACAGGTTGCATGGCAGCAATCGAGGCCGAGAGGTGGCTCGCAGCAAACGAGTAACCGGCTAAATCCTAAAGCCAGTTACTAGCGGGGAATACAAGCCATCTAAAATGTGTTGATGCCTGTACGATAAGCCCAGAACGATAAGCCCAGAACGATAAGCCCCGAGAACTCCCAATTACTTCCGAAACCCCTAACAAGACGAAACTACTCAAAAGGCAACCCGAAAGGACCACCCCCATGTCCGCAAATATCGTTACCCTCTCTGACTCCACTTTCGACGAGACCGTTCTCGGATCCTCCACCCCGATCCTGATTGATTTCTGGGCCGAGTGGTGCGGCCCCTGCAAGATGGTTGCCCCGATCCTCGACGAGATTGCTGACGAGCAGGCCGGCAAGTTTACGATTGGCAAGCTCAACATCGACGACAACCCCGATGCAGCCAGGCGCTTTGACGTCATGAGCATCCCCACCATGTTGGTATTCCAAGATGGCGTGCCGGTAAAGCGCATTGTTGGTGCCAAGGGTAAGGCCCAACTCCTACAGGACCTCGCCGAGTTCATCGGGTGACATCTGAGGTACTGCGTGCGGGAGCACGCGGAGAGCCTGTTCGCGATCTGCAGATGCGTCTAGCCTCTGCCGGATTTGCCTCAAGGGACCCGAGTGGCGTCTACGCAGTAGAGACTGAGAACTCAGTACGGCAGTTTCAAGAGTCGCGCCGGATAAGAGTTGATGGGATCTGCGGGCCTCAGACATGGGCCTCCCTCGTAGAGAGCGGTCGTGTTCTTGGTGATCGCCTTCTCTCTCAACACCGGCCGATGCTGCGCGGCGATGATGTACTTCTTCTACAGCGTCGCCTCAACGCGCTTGGATTCGATGCGGGGCGCGAGGACGGCATCTTTGGCCCTGATACTGCAGCAGGTCTCCTTGATTTTCAACGGAATGCTGGTGTCGCAGCAGATGGCGTAGTTGGCCCGTCTACCATTGAGAGCCTTGACCGTTTAGGCGAGCAGCCTGGGGCCTCGGTCGCTGCGGTACGCGAGCGCGAGGCGTTGCGCCATGCAACTCGAGAGATAACCGGGCAGGTAGTTTTTCTAGCAACATCACCAGAGCTCTCTTTACTTGGTGGCGTAATTGAGCGCCACCTCGTAAATATGGGGGTATCCGTCATTGCCGATCACAACGGAACCGATGACCACACTCTGATTGTGGAGGCGAATCGCTCAGAGGCCTCGATTTTTATCTCTATCTCCCTAGGTGATCGCCCTGGATCAAGGGTCTGTTTCTTTGAGTCCGAGCGTTATCGATCAGAGGCGGGATACCGCATGGCTTGCGCGGTCTCAACGGAGCTCTCATCTGTTCTAGACGACTTAGATGCGACTAGTGCCAGTGGTCGTATGCTCAGGGTTCTGCGGGAGACGAAGATGGCCGCAGTTGTTATTCAGCCAGCCGGCGAGAATGACGCTGCTCGAGCCTCGGTCCTCGTGCGGAGAGTAGAAGCGATAGGCCTAGCAATTGCCGCTGGCGTTCAGCGCGGTATCGAGAAACCAGATCTCGACCTAACCCTTGAGAACCCTGTCGTCAAGATTCCCGGCAACGCCTAGCCCTGAGTTAGCTCTTCTCAGCCGTCATGGCTCGATAGATGCGCTCCAGATCACCTAGATCTGAGAACTCGACCACAACTCGGCCACGCTTCCCTGCCATCGTGACTTTAACCCGAGTATCCAAGTGATCCCCGAGTAACTGCTCCAACTCGAGCAGGGCAGCAGGTCGGACGGCCCCATTGGACTCTCCAACTGGGGATTTGCCAGGCGGGGTAGCAGGCGGAGTTCCCTCATGGGCCCTTACTGCCTCCTCGACCACTCGAACTGATAGCCCCTCTGTGGATGCGCGCTTAGCTAGAGCCTCCTGGAATGCGCGATCCGGGCTTGCCAGCAGAGCACGAGCATGCCCCATGTCGAGTGCGCGGTCGCGAACAAGTCTCTGCACAGATGGTGGAAGCTGAAGAAGCCTAAGGGTATTGGTAACCGATGCTCGGCTTCGCCCCACTCGAATCGCAACCTGCTCGTGGGTCATCGAGAAATCCTCAATGAGCTGCTGGTAGGCAGCAGCCTCCTCCATGGGGTTGAGGTCTGAGCGATGAACGTTCTCAACAAGGGCCTGCTCAAGCGATTGAGTATCTGCTGTCTCACGGACCAAGGCCGGGATACTCTGGAGCCCAACACGCCTTGCTGCACGCCAACGACGCTCGCCGGCGATTAGTTCGTAGGTTCCCTCGCCGGTCGGTCGAAGAAGTACTGGCTGAAGAACGCCTACGGCCCGTATTGACTCCGCGAGCGAGGTGAGCTCCTCCTCGTCAAAGTGCGAGCGCGGCTGATACTTATTCGGAGAGATCGCAGATACTGGGACCTGCTCCAGTCCGCCGCCGCTTACTGGCGCTACCTCCCCAGTCCCCTGGGGAATTAGAGCACCTAATCCTTTACCCAACCCGCCTCGACGTGCCATGGCTCACCTCCTTGCCTAGCTCGCGGTATGCAACAGCGCCACGAGAGAGCGAATCAAATACTGTGATTGGTTGCCCGAACGATGGGGCCTCCGAGAGGCGCACCGTTCGAGGAATTACGGTCCGGTAGACGGTAGACCCGAAGTGGCTACGAACTTCTTGCTGAACCTGATCCGAGAGCTTGGTACGTGCGTCGTACATCGTCATCACAATGCCACGAACCTTGAGATTTGGATTCAGATTGCTCTGCACCAGCCCAACATTTCGCACCAACTGGCTCAATCCCTCTAGCGCGTAGTACTCACACTGAATCGGGACAATTACGTCGTCTGAGGCAGCGAACGCATTGATTGTGAGGAGCCCGAGAGAGGGTGGGCAGTCAATGACTATCCAGTCAAAATCATCCTTGACCGCGTCGATTGCTCGCTTCAACTTCATCTCGCGAGAGAACGCCGGTACTAGCTCAATCTCTGCACCAGCAAGATCAATGGTGGCTGGGGCAACAAATAGATTCTTAAGGCTCGTGGCCTCAATGCAGTCCTCTAAGGGAAGGTCCGTCATAAGGACGTCATAGATGGATGACTCTAGATTTCGAGCATTAATGCCCAGGCCGGTAGTGGCGTTGCCCTGGGGGTCGAGGTCAATAACTAGCACTCGATAACCCTGCTCTGCAAGGGAGGCCCCTAGGTTTACTGAGGTAGTGGTCTTGCCTACTCCACCTTTTTGGTTCGCAATTGAGACCACTCGAGGCAGGATGAATCTCTCCGGCTCGGTCTCGGGCGTTGACGCCTCTGGCGCGGGCTCGCGCTCTTCCTCCTGTGGGGCAGTGCTCGGGGCTGTTGCGCTCTCGGCGACTGCGTCCTGAATATCCTCGCTCACTTGATCTCCATCTGCTCTGTCCTGCTCACTCGTGACAACTTCTCTAATCTCGGCTTCGGGTTCTGGCGTGACCTGAGCCTCTGGTTCTTGGATCACTGGTTCCTGAATTCCGATAGGCGTTTCTGTAACAAGATCAGGGCCTGAAGGTAGCTCTTGCTCCCCAACCAATGAATGTCCTGAGCTGGCTAAATCTTCAGCGGAAATCGATTGGGTCGTGTTTGACTCGTGACGTCGCCGGGATCCAAAGATTGCCCCCCGCCCCTTGCCTCCGCTCTTCTTAGCCACTTATATCCCTTCGACGGAGTTCTGCAAATCACAATCTCTAAAGCTGAGACATCCTCACCGAGCCAGCGTCGCTGGTCAAGTGTTTGGAGGTTAGTTTCTCAAAAAATAGAGAATATTCCTAAAAGTCTCTCTAATGAGGCCGGCTTCTCGCTGCCACCCAGCTCAAGATGTTCCCAAGATGTTCCACGTGAAACATCTCCCCAAGATCTTGTTTCATAAATTAGCTCCCCTGAGTGTTCCACGTGGAACACTCAACGAATCCCCACCGCCGGTAGGTGCTCCTTACCAGAGCGGACGTTTCTCGGGCATTCCATTTCGTCTTGGGTATCGCTCGGGGCAGAGTGCGTCCAAGCGGCTGACCATAAATCCTGCCTCGCCGATTCTATGAAGCTCAGGCTTAGCAAGCCCAAGGGCACTGAGGCCCTCTTCCTGCCAGCGATCATCGCTCGCGCTCGGGGGTTCGCTCACAGAGAGGCTCCCGCCGACCGAGAGAAAGGGCGCTGCGCACTCTGCTGTGATGGCAGGAGAGCCGAAGCTTCGAGCGACTACTAAATCAAAGCCTCCCCTCAGTTCCGGATCTCGACCTGCCTCCTCGGCGCGGGCGCATAGAACTGTGACTCGCTCTGTGAGCCCAAGGGTATGGACTGAAATCTCCAGATTCGCTGAGCGCCTGCGACGCGCATCAATCAATACGGCCTCGGACTCGGGGAAGAGCATCGCCAGAATTAATCCTGGTACGCCTCCACCAGACCCAAGATCTACAAACCTCTTGGGCTCTGGGAGAATCTCAGCCCAGGCAAGGGCATGCTTTAGGTGCTCATCAACAGGCGACGGGCCTAGCGCTCCCTCCTCTTTCGCGGCCTCGAAGACCATTAGGAGATTCTCGCGCGCTGCCTCAGTTAGGAGAATTGCCGGCATTCCGGCCCCGAATCAGGAGGGTCGGACGACTACGTAGCGGCGAGGGTCGTCGCCCTCAGAGAGGGTCTCAACACCCTCGAACTCCACCAGTGCGTCATGGACGACCTTGCGGTCCGATGCATTCATCGGGTCAAGGGCTTGCTCCTTGCCGGTCTCAACTGCTCTCGCTGCGACCTGGGCTGCGAAGCCGGCAAGCGCCTCGCGGCGAGCAGCTCGGTAGCCAGTTACATCGACGTGAAGTCGAGCAGTTCCGCTCCCACAGGCACGGTGAAGCACAGCGCGGGAGAGCTCCTCGATGGCTACAAGGGTTACTCCCTGGGGGCCAATTAGCAACCCAAGGCCTTCGCCCTCGATCGATACTGTGATGTCGTCGTTCTCGATCACACTCGATGCTGAGCCGGAGTAACCGAAGGACCCAACTAGACCCTCAAGAAACTCGCCAGCAATCTTGGCCTGGTCCTCTACTGAAACGCTTGACTTCTCCACAGATCTCTCCCTGTCTCCGCCGGACGAACGCCCTGCGCCTCCGCGACGTCGATTTCGACGCCCCGCCTCGCCCGAGCCCTCGGCCCGGTCACCATCTTTTCCTGACTCTCTTGCTGACTCTTTTGTTGGCCCGTTCCCAGAATCGTTCCCAGAATCGGAGTTGCCCTCATTTGAGCGGGGTTTCCCCTTGCCACTTTTCTCGCCCTTCGCGCCAGAGCGCGGTCGGTTCCGATCCGAGCCCTCACTGCGCTCGCCCTTCTCCTCACGGCTGCGACGACGGCGACGATCATTGGGCTTCTCACGAGAGATTGGCTTGACTCGAGCACGAATACGCGCCGATCCCATGCCCAATTTTCCGCGAATCCCAGATTTTGGCTCCTGCAGTACCTCGTACTCGAGGTCGGCTTCATCTACCCCAAGAGCTGTAAGCGCAGAGTCAACTGCCTCTACGAGAGTCTTTCCTGTTGTCTCAACCCACTCCATTTATTTCTTCCGCTTTCGTTTTCTTGCGCGATTCGGGTCCTGGCCGGAGGCTTTTGGTGCCTGCTTCGATCCACCCGATGCTGTCTTACCTGGCCCTCCGGGGCTCTTGCCACCGGACTCGATCTCAGGAGGCGCTGTGGCCTCCCGACTCTTTGCCTCGATTGCAGCGGCTTTGGCTTTCTTCCCGACCGGCTCGCCATTGGGGGTACCAATCTTGCGGTACACCACCTCCTGCTGGCCGATCTGCCAAAGGTTGCTCACGAAGAAATATAGGACTACTCCAGCAGGAATATTGATGGAGATGAAAGCAAAGAAGAGGGGCATGATCTTGCCCACCATCTGCATCTGGGCGTTTACCTGCGTCTGAAAACGCATCGTCTGCTTCTGCTGGTAGAACGCAGTGATCACAACTAAGGCCACTAACCCCCAGTAAGGCAGAGCGGCAACGATGCTGTCGTGCCCCTTGCCGGCGCTTAGGTGCAGGTCAAAGGTTCCGTTGTTGAAGAATGGAAGCTTATAAACAGCGGGGCTGGCAGAGCACTTTGCTCCCGCTGTATGGCAAATCTCGTTATAGAAGCCATTGAAGCGCCCGGTCTGGGGAAGGTACTGAGGGATGCTCCGGAGTAGACGGTAGAGCGAGATGAAGATCGGCATCTGGAGAAGAAGCGGAAGGCAGCCTCCGAATGGATTGATCTGGTTTTCTTTGTAGAAAGCCATCATCTCTTCGTTGAGTTTCTGCTTATCGTCCTTATATTTTGCCTGGAGCTTCTTTATCTCAGGCTGTGCTTGCTGCATGGAGAGCATCGACTTGGCTTGCTTGGCCGTTAATGGGTAGACGATTAGGCGCAGCAGCACCGTCAAGAGAATGATCGCTATACCAGCAGATGGGATAACGCTATAGAAGACGGCTAACAGGTAACCGAGGGCATGGAGAAATGACCCGAAGATGTCGCCGATGATGTTTCCAAGTATGTACAAGATCGCCTACTTATTTGAGTCGTGTGGTGAGATTGTGGCTTCCTGCCGCGCATTTACGCCAGGTCGCAGCGGTACGGGGTCAAAGCCGCCTGCGTTCCATGGGTGGCAGCGACCAATTCTTCTAATCCCCAGCCATGCTCCTCGTATTGCCCCGTGCTCCTCGATGGCTTCATGGGCATAATGCGAGCAAGAGGGCGCAAATCGGCATCGTGGCATCGCACCAGCGGTTACCCACTGGTATCCGCGTATTGAGCGCCGCGCGACTCGGGAGGCAAGGGATTGCTGAACCACCGCGCGACGGGTTTCTTGCTGGTTTTCTTGACGGGAAATTGAGGTTACATAACTAAATGTCATGCCTCGCCCCTAAGCGCGCGAAAAGTCTCCGTTAGGGCGACCTCTATCTGAGTCTTGCTCATGCGTACTGCCTCTGGTCTAGCGGCGATGAGGTATGCGGAGCCAGGAACAAGCTCGTTCTCAAGCTCTCGGACGACCGCTCGGAGCCGTCTGCGCAGTCGATTTCGTGTTGGTGCATCGCCGACTCGTTTCCCGAGAGCATATGCAACCCGAGGAGGTGACTCTCTAGGCCCATCGATGCGCCGCACGGAGAGTGCTGCGCTGCGGCGGGATGGAGAACGCGCGAACGCGACGAATGTCGCATGGTCGCGGATACGCCAGATCAGGCCGAGAGCCGCGAACGGCCCCGCGCACGGCGGGCCCTGATCACTGCGCGGCCACCACGGGTACGCATTCTGATGCGAAAACCATGGGTTTTACTGCGCTTACGGGTATTGGGCTGGAAGGTCCGCTTCATGCATGGCCTCTTCGGTTTAGAAGGTTGATCCCCCGAGAACTCACGATGGATGGCGAGTCGATTTCGAGGGCGTAGACGAGGCGAAATCATACGCCTGATCGGGCGCGCTTCGCAACGTGGAGGAATATGAGTTTTCCACAGATGCCATAACGGTCCTCCGTGGGTAATACCACATTTCTAGGCTGGGGACAACCTCGGAAACTCGCTGGGCTAGCGGCTCTCCGAGGTTATCCACCGTTCGCTATTCCGGCTCTGGTTTGCTACGTTCGGCCCCCGGGGTAATCCAGGGTGGCGCCTCCAGCGCAGACCTGTGGAGAGTCTCACAATGACATTTGGGGATTTAAGTCTAGAAAATGCGCAGCATTGGGGGTTCTCCGTTGCGCTACTCGATGACTTCTAGACCACTTCTGGCCAGAGAAAAATTAGCCAAGAGTTAAGTATCTAAAGAGAATATTTGGGGAGAGGGTCGCAGCAGCGATTCTCGCAGGTGGTGAATAACTCAAGCGGGGCATCTTGGACGGCGTTGAAGTTGCGATGACACAGGCAGAGGAGCTCTGGACAATTGGAGCCGCTGCTGTGCGCGCCGAACTTAAAGACGCGACCTGGAATGCCTGGTTCCGCGAGGTTCGAGCAGTCTCCTTCGATGGTGAGGTGCTTACCCTCTCTGTCCCAAGCGGCGTGGCGCGCGAGAAACTCCGCAGCAACTACACCGGCCTACTGACCTCGCTTCTCCAAGAGGCAACAGGGGAGGAGATCGAGGTCGAGTTGATCGTCTCCACCCCAGATCGAATAGAGCAGTCGATAACGCTCGATGAGAATCTCTCGCTGCATTACGACACTCCACCTAGGGGCCCTGCACGTAGTAACCCGCTTGGGGATAACAACAGTGGCTCTCAACAGCAGTCCGGCGGTCTAACTGGGTCTTCAAATACCGGGTCTGGGGACTCAGCGGGACGTGGAGAGAACCAGGCCCAGTGGGCCTCGCTCAACCCTCGCTATACCTTCGAACATTTTGTAATCGGGGCCTCAAATCGCTTTGCCCACGCGGCGGCTCTCTCAGTAGCCGAGAATCCCGCGCGTTCCTACAACCCATTATTTATCTATGGGCCTGCTGGGCTCGGCAAGACTCACCTACTCCACGCAATCGGTAACTACGTGCGTGACGTGCACAAGTTGCAGCGTGTTCGGTATGTATCAACCGAGACCTTGATGAATGAGTTTGTCGATTCAATTAGGTCGAATACCTCTAACGCATTTAGGCGCCGATATCGCGAGGTTGAGGTGCTGCTGGTTGACGACATTCAGTTCTTGGAGCGCAGCCAGCAACTTCAGGAAGAGTTCTTCCACACTTTTAACTCGCTGCACGCCGCGGGGAATCAGATTGTTATCTCCTCTGACCGCCCGCCCAAGCAGATTCCCCGCCTAGAGGATCGCCTCAGAACTCGCCTTGAGTGGGGTTTGATCACAGATGTCTCACCCCCAGAGTTCGAGACCAGGCTGGCGATTCTGCGGATGAAGGCTGAGTCGGAGAACCTCGCAGGTATTCCCTCGGAGGTTCTCGATTTCATTGCATCAAATATCTCAGACAATGTTCGCGAATTGGAGGGCGCACTCATCCGAGTTGCTGCATACTCAAGCCTGAATCGCTCCCCCCTAACCGAGGAGATCGCTAAGCAGGTTCTCCATGACATCCTTCCCCCAACAAAGCCGAGGGTAATTACCCCCGCATTAATCCTTGATGAGACTGCCAAAATGTTTGGTTTCCCTGTTGAGGACCTATGCGGACGCTCACGGCGCCGGCCGCTAGTGATGGCTCGCCAGATCGGAATGTACGTATTTCGAGAGATGACTGACTACTCGTACCCCCGCATCGCTGAGGAGTTCGGCGGGCGCGATCACACCACGGTGATACACGCCGTCGAGAAAATAAAGGGCCTGTTGACTGAGAGACACACGGTATTTGACCAGGTCAACGAGCTAATGGGGAGAATCAGATTGGGTACCGGTGGATAAACCTGTGGATTGCTGTGGACAACCCCGCCTTCGCGGTGGGCAACCTCTCGGCACATCTCACCACCGCCCCGCAAGGCGCGCCACCCTGTGGATAACTAACAGGGGTTAAGAAACCCGCATGACCTGCGGTGATGTGCAGTTATGCACAATCCACAGGCCCTACTACTACTACAACCATCATTAACAAATAAAAGTGTGTGGAGGAGACAAGTGAAATTTAGATGCGAACGTGACACCTTGGCCGAGGCAATCAGCATCACGCAGAGGGCAGTAGCTGCTCGAAGCGGTGCAATGCCTGTCCTGTCAGGAATCAAGGTAACCGCAGCCGATGACTCCATTGAGTTGGTTGGATCCGACCTAGATCTAACAATCCGGGTGCGCATCCCAGCTCAAGTTGATTCGCCGGGGGTCTCGGTTGTTCCAGCCAAACTCTTCGACGGACTCACAAGCAGATTGAAGCCAGGAGCGGTGACCTTTGAAGTCACAGGGGATGACGCCAAGATCTCAGGTGGTCCGGCCCAGGTAAGCGTGCGCCTACTGCCAGCTGACGATTTTCCAAAGGTCGGCTCCCCAGAGGGAACCAGCGTAAGCGTTGAGGCTGGACCTTTCGCCGAGGCACTGCGCCAGGTAATTCCCGCAGCATCCAAGGATGATGCCCGACCGATACTCACAGGCGTTCTTCTCGCCGCCACCGCCACAGGGCTTCGCCTTGTAGCTACGGACTCCTATCGCCTAGCGGTGCGCGATCTACCTGGAGTTGGGCTTCTTACCGAGGGCCAGAAAGTGTTGGTCTCTGCAAAAGGGCTCAACGAGGTACAGCGCGTATTTGGTACAGGATCAATCACCGTCACACTCGGCGAGCGCGAGGTTGCTTTTGCCTCAGAGGACCGCTCGGTAGTTACGCGTCTCATCGATGGGGACTTCCCGAATTATGAGCAGCTGATCCCAGATGGCTACCCAAACCGCTTGATCGTTGCGAAGGATGCGCTCGAGGAAGCGGCGCGACTCATGCAGATTGTTGGGGAAGGGCGCGACTCCACACCGGTTCGTCTCACGATGAGCAGCGAGGGTCTTGAGCTATCGGCGAGCGCACAAGAACGAGCAGATGCGAAGGAGACCATCGAGGCAAAGTTTGAAGGAACAGACATGAGTGTCGCCTTCAATCCACAGTTCTTACTCGATGGACTCGCAGCAATAGGCGGCGAGGAAGCACTTCTCGAGACCGTAGATCCGCTTAAGCCTGCGACTCTTCGCTCGACATCAGAGACTGGCGGAGACTTCCTCTATCTGCTGATGCCGGTGCGGATCTCTTAATCACTCGACGTGCGTCTTGCCCGTTTATGGCTCACCGACTTTCGGTGCTACGAGTCACTTGATCTATCCCTGCCCTCTGGCTGCACTGTTATTACAGGTGCCAATGGGCAGGGAAAAACAAGCCTCCTTGAAGCTATTGACTGGATCGCTACTGGAAGATCGTTTAGGGGTGTAGCCGATAGTGCGCTAGCTCGTGCTGGCTCTGATGCGGCGATTGTTCGTGTCGACGCGATGCGCGGTTCGGGTGTAATACGCGTTGAGGCCGAGATCCGCGCGAGTGGTCGCAACCGCATACTGGTCAACGGTCAGCCTCTCGCAAAACGCAGAGACCTGGGCGACTCGGTGCGCGCAACCATTTTCTCTCCCGACGATCTCGAGTTAATCAAAGGCGGTCCAGCACAACGCCGTGGATTTATTGATGATCTACTCTCGCAGAGCGCGCCGCGTTATGAAGTTGTTAGATCTGATTACGATCGTGTTCTTAGGCAGAGAAATGCGCTACTTAAAGGTGGAGTTCGCGACACTGATGCGCGCACAACGCTCGAGGTATTTGATACCCAGCTTGCTCAAACCGGGTCCCAGTTAATTCGCGCACGGCTACGCCTAACCGACCGCTTGCTCCCAGCGATCTCTCAGGCATACGCAGACTTGGCTCGCGAGGAGCCAGCTGTACGAGCGCGCTACGAGGTGGAGTGGAGCGAATCAACCCTCACCGATGACGCCAAGGAGATCGAGGAGGAGATCCTCAAATCACTAATAGTTATGCAGTCCAAAGAGATAGAACGCGGAGTGACCCTGGTGGGTCCGCATAGGGACGACTGGAGAATCGAACTACACGGACTCGAGGCACGCTCTACTGCATCGCAGGGGGAGCAGAGGAGTCTGGCGCTAGCTCTCCGTTTGGGGGGGCACAGGGTGGTTACAGAGGTTCTAGGGGAGGAGCCACTGCTGCTTCTCGATGATGTGTTTAGCGAGTTGGACCCTGCTCGCTCCGAGGCACTGGTAGCTAACCTCCCCAAGGGCCAGACTCTCCTAACGACCGCGAGCCTCCTCCCCGATGGTGTCAAGGCAGATCGTTGGCTTCGGGTCGAATCTGGAAGGGTGAGCGAGGTTGAGTGACGGGAATCCGAGAGGTAGGGGCAGGAATCGTGAGCCCCAGAGCGTCTCAGATGTTCTAGGAGCAGTAGGACGCGATCTCGGCGCCGACGACCCACGCAAGATTGGCGCGATTAGCGATTCATGGAGCGAAATCCTCGGCGAGGAACTAAGTGAGCATGTTCAATTCGTATCCCTTAGAGAGGGCGTGCTTGTTCTAGGAGCAACGCAACCCGAGTGGGCATCACGAGCGCGTTTCGAAGGCGCGCGAATAGCTCAGGAAGTAAATACTCGCAATGGAGAGGGCTCCGTTCTCGATGTAAAGGTTCGCGTCCTAAGGATTGATCCCCGAGCTGATTAGTAATCAGAGTCGAGAGTGAAGCGAATTTAAGACCGAGAATATTCGCTCAAAATAGACCGCAAATTTTCGTATCAACCTGGCGCAAAAAATATGGTCTGGATGCTTAAAGCAGCCGTACATCAGCGGCACATCATTTGCGCGCAGATCACTGGAAATGATCACCGGAAACGCAGGTAATTGTCCCTGGTTTCTGATAGGGTTCCTGAAGTCGAAAAACCCTCTCTGACCAGCACTTTCGCGTGTTTTCACCACGTTGTTCCGATCACTGAGAAGGCTCGATTCGAACCCAATCTCCGAACCATTTTTAGACCCAATTTTCAATAGGTGTTTAAAGGGACTTTCTAAGGCCCAAACTCACCTCCAATCCAACCATTAATCAACCCCGAAGAGGTGTTTCACGAGTGGCATACGCCGCGAAGGATATTACGGTTCTAAAAGGTCTCGAGCCTGTGCGCGAGCGACCCGGCATGTACATCGGCTCGACGGGTATCTCGGGGCTTCATCACCTTGTCTACGAGGTTGTTGACAACTCGGTCGATGAGGCAATGGCTGGTCATGCCAATCGCATCGATGTCACGCTTCTAACCGATGGTGGATGCCGCGTCTCAGATAACGGTCGCGGAATTCCAGTAGACGCACACCCTGAAGACCCAAAGAAATCAGCTGCAGAGATTGTTCTTACTGTGCTGCATGCCGGCGGAAAATTTGGTGGAGAGGGATACAAGATCTCAGGCGGACTCCACGGCGTAGGTGTCTCGGTTGTTAATGCACTCTCTAGCCGTCTCGACCTCGAGATCCATCGCGATGGCGGTAAGTACGAGATGACCTTCAAGAATGGCGGAAAGCCCACCGGCCCTCTTAAAAAAGTTGGTGACTCTAAGAAGACCGGCACGACAGTCACTTTCTGGGCTGACGGAACAATCCTTGAGGAGACAGAGTTCCGGGCGCAGACACTTATTGAGCGCCTCCGTGAGATGGCCTTCCTCAATAAGGGTCTAGAGATCCGCTTTCGCGACGAACGCCCTGAGCCACCGCTCGACCAGATATTCAAATTCAGTGGTGGAATCGTCGATTTTGTGCGCCACCTAAATACCACGAAGGAGCCAATCTTTAAGAAGGTTGCTTCCTTTGAGGACGCGGTTGGCACAAGCATTGTCGAGGTTGCAATGCAGTGGAACACGGGATACCACGAAGGCATCCATTCATTCGCAAACAACATCGCAACAACCGAGGGTGGTATGCATGAAGAGGGTTTCAAAAAAGCTCTCACCAATGCAGTCAACAAATACTCTCGCAACAAAGGTTTTCTAAAAGAGAAGGATGTAAACCTTCAAGGCGAGGACATTCGAGAGGGCCTAACGGCAATCATCTCGGTACGCCTTACAAACCCACAGTTTGAGGGCCAGACAAAGACAAAACTCGGTAACACTGAGATGCGCTCCCTCGTTGAGAAGTCAACGAACGAGCGTTTTGGTGACTGGCTCGAGGAGAACCCCTCCGAGGCTAAAGCAATAGTCATGAAGGCAACCCAAGCATCGCGTGCACGCTTAGCGGCGCGCCAGGCTCGTGATCTAACGCGCCGACGTTCTCTGCTTGAGTCTGCATCCATGCCAGGAAAACTCGCAGACTGCTCCTCTAAAGACCCATCACTCTCCGAGCTCTTCATTGTGGAGGGCGATAGTGCCGGTGGATCTGCGAAGCGTGCTCGTAATCCAGAGTTCCAGGCGATCCTTCCGATTCGTGGAAAGATTCTTAACGTTGAGCGCTCGCGTCTCGACAAGATGCTTAAGAACGAAGAGATTCAAGCGCTTATCACTGCATGTGGAACAGGTATAGCGGAGGAGTTCAACAAGGACAAGCTCCGTTACCACAAGATTGTGTTGATGTCGGATGCTGATGTTGACGGATCACATATCCGCACACTTCTGCTTACGTTCTTCTACAGGCAGATGCCCGAGGTCGTAATCGCTGGGCATATCTATATTGCGCAGCCACCACTATTCCGCGCCGATCTCGGTAAAGAGCGCCACTACCTTAAGGACGAGGCCGCGCTGAACGCATTTGAAGCGGCCCACCCTGGGCGTCGCATCGAGACGAGCCGATTCAAAGGTCTCGGCGAGATGGACTGGCAAGAACTCGGCGCAACCACGATGGGGGCCGATACACGCACCCTCCTTCAGGTCTCAGTCGAGGAAGCAGCCATCGCAGATGAAGTCTTCTCAACCTTGATGGGTGAGAACGTAGAGGCCCGCAAGGGATTTATTCAGTCGAATGCCCAAGACGTGCGGTTCCTTGATATTTAAGGGCACACGCTCAAACCGATCAACGCAGCGCCAATTAGGGCGAGGCAAAGAGGAGAACCATGCCTGAGGGCGTGCAGCAAACATTTGGAAACGTAGAACCAATCTCGATTCAAGACGAGATGGAGCGATCATTCCTCGAGTACGCCATGTCCGTCATTACATCGCGCGCGCTTCCAGACGCGCGTGACGGACTCAAGCCCGTTCAGAGGCGCATCCTTTACGGGATGTACGACGCCGGACTTCGCCCAGACCGTCAACACAAAAAGTGCGCGAATACCGTCGGGCAAGTAATGGCGTATTACCACCCCCATGGTGACCAGGCGATCTACGACGCGCTTGCCCGCATGGCTCAAGACTTCTCTCTCAGATATCCACTAGTTGATGGTCACGGAAACTTTGGTTCCCCAGACCCCAACGATCGCCCCGCTGCCGCGCGTTATACAGAAGCCCGCCTCGCAACGCTTGCAATGCAGCTCCTCGGCGACATCGACGAAGACACCGTCGACATGATCGCCACCTACGACGGTGGAACCGTTGAGCCTGCAGTACTCCCAGCGCGTTACCCAAATCTTCTAGTTAACGGAGGAGGTGGAATCGCGGTAGGAATGGCGACCAATATTCCGCCACACAACCTCGGCGAGATTATTGATGCGGCGCTGCACGTTGTCGATAACCCAGAGGCAACTGCCGACGACCTCATGGCATTTGTAAAGGGCCCCGACTTCCCAACAGGTGCGCTAATCCTTGGAACAAGTGGGATTCGCGACTGCTACCGAACCGGTCGCGGATCAATCACGATGCGAGCCGTAGCGGAGATCGACGAAGGAAAGAAGGGCGATCAGAGGATCGTAGTAACTGAGGTTCCTTACCAAACCTCCGTCGAGGTAATCGGTACGAAGATCGCTGAGTTAGTAAACGATCGACGCATTGAGGGAATTCGCGATGTCCGCAACGAGTCAAGCGGTGTAACAACTCGCCTCGTTGTTGAGTTGAAGCGAGACGCAAATGCACAGGTAGTGCTAAATCAACTCTTTAAGCACACCCCGATGCAGACAAACTTCGCGGCCCACATGCTTGCACTTGTTGATGGAGTTCCGCGCTTGCTCACCCTTGATGCTGCAATCAAGGTCTACGTCGAGCACCAGGTTGAGGTTATAACGCGCCGCACGTCATTCCGACTCCGTAAAGCACAGGACCGCGCCCACATCGTTGAGGGTCTTGTTCGAGCACTTGGCATGATCGATGCGATTATTGCTTTGATTCGCGCGAGTGACGACGACGAGGGTTCACGCACTGGATTAATGGCAACACCATTTGATTTCAGCGAGGTGCAGGCCAACCACATTCTTGAGATGCCGCTTCGTCGCCTCTCCCGTCTACCGGGTGAGCGCCTTCGCGACGAACTCGCAGAGCTCCAACTCACGATCGCAGACCTCGAGTCAATCCTTGCCGACGAGGGGCGAAAGCGAGAGATCATTAAATCCGAACTAACTGCGGTCCGCGATAAATTCGCCGATGAGCGTCGTTCGCAGATAACGATCGACACCGGAAACCTAGAAGACCTTGACCTCATCGAGGACGAAGAGGTAATTGTCGTCCTCACCAACAAGGGTTACATCAAGACCGTTGCAGCGGATGCATTCCGTAAGCAGGCTAGAGGTGGTCGGGGAGTGCGCGGGCAAGCGCTTAAGGATGGCGACTTCGTCTCGCACCTTCTAACGAGCACCATGCACTCGTATTTGCTCTTCTTCTCTAACCGCGGAAAGGTCTATCGCCTACGCGCCCATGAGATTCCCATGAAGGAGCGCACCGCCCGCGGTACTGCTGTTGTCAACCTCATTGCTCTTGGGCCAGACGAGAAGGTGCAGGCAGTTATTGATACCCGTACCTACGAAGACGGCACCTTCCTCTTTTTCGCCACGAAGCAGGGTCAGGTAAAGAAGACCAAGATGGGAGAGTACGACTCATCCCGCCGAACAGGTTTGATCGCAATCAACCTAAAGGACGACGATGAACTCGTTGGGGTTGTTCAGACCACAGGCGACGAAGATATCTTCATGGTCTCGCGCAGCGGAATGACGATTCGGTTCCCAGAGTCAGAGGTGCGTCCGCTGAGCCGCGGTGCCGCTGGGGTTCGAGGCATGAAGCTTAAGAATGCCGATGACGCGGTGGTCTCGTGCGATGTTGCACGTGATGATGCAGTGATGCTCTTTGTCAGTGCATCTGGGCACGGAAAGCGAACCAAGCTCGAGCGCTTTAATGCGCAGGGGCGTGGTGGGCAAGGCGTCCGAGGAATGCGCGTTACTGCGGGCCGTGTCGGGGTTGTGGCCGCCTTTACTGTCCTCACCGACGATGAGATTCTCGTATTCTCATCGACCGGAAACGTCGTTCGTTTGGCGGCCAAAGAGATTTCATCTCAGGGGCGTGATGCAACCGGCGTGAAGGTCTCTTCTGTAGGTGAAGGCGAGACTGTGGTAGCTGTTGCCCTGGTGCTCGAGGCGTCTGACGACGAGGACTGAGGTTTGTAATGGCTCGATCCGGTAAGTCAGTCACCACTGGGGACGCCATGCCCGATCGCAGCCCACTGATCAACGTCGATCCTGAGCGACGCAGATATGAGATTCGAAAAGTGGACCTATGGTCTGTGGTCCGCACTGCCCTGCTCTTTAACCTCGCCGGTCTAGGGGTAATAGTCGTTGCAGGAGTTGTTATATGGCTTCTCGCTGCGGCACTCGGAGCAATCTCAGGCCTCGAGGACTTCCTTGGGAGCCTGCTCTCAGCTAAGGACTTTAAATTTGCCTCACTCCAGATACTCGAGGGATTTATCCTCTTAGGCCTAATAATGGTTGCTATCTCAACCATTCTTGTGACGGTGGCGACCTCGATCTATAACCTCTTCGCCGAGCGGCTTGGCGGAGTAGCGCTGATTCTCGTCGAAGAGTACGACGAGTAGCGCAGACCCGAGTACCTCGGTAGGGGTGCTGATAACCTCCTAAATTCCTAAGCGGGGCTATAGCTCAGTCGGTTAGAGCGCACCCCTGATAAGGGTGAGGTCGCTGGTTCGATTCCAGCTAGCCCCACTGGCCTTTGTGGTCTGAGAGAAGAACGATGTTGAGGCGGCCATTTGGCCGCCTCTCTTCGCGCAGTGGTCCTTCGGGCCGAGGCGTCGTTATGCTCAAGGGCATGCGCGCAAGTCGTGCCTTTAGGCGCAGCCTCATTGTTGTAGTGGTAGCAGCGGTTGCCGGCGCGTTGGTTCGCGTTCAAGGCAAGGGGAGCGTTGCTCCAACAATTGGTGGATGGCGTCAACTATCTGGTCCTAACTTCCGTTGAGCACCGTATTGCTTGTAGGGGTCGGCGCCCTCGGAGCTCGGGCAGGTCGCCAACTCGGTGCTACGCCCGGCATTGACCGAATACTTGTAGCGGATAGGCGCGCAGATCGCGCCGAGGCTCTGCGCAAATTTTTAGGCGCTAAGGCGGAGACCGTTGAGTGGAGCGCGAGGAGACCTCTACCACCGGGAGTTGATGCTGTCGCGTGTGCGCTTCCTGCGGGTGACGATGTTCCGTTGGTGATCGCTGCACTTGAATCAGGGGTTCCGATCGCCACTAGCGGCGATAATCAAGAGAGCATCGCCACATTGCTTCGCCTCAACGATGAAGCACTCGCCAGTGGAGTGGCAGTGCTTGCAGGGTGTGGGCTCGCTCCAGGACTATCTGATGTGCTCGCCGCTCACGCCGCTACGCTCCTCGACAGTGTTGACGAGATCCATGTCTCCCGCGCAGGTGTGGCGGGGCCAGATAGTGAGGCCTCAATGCGGAGACTTCATAGTGAGCGCCCCACTGAAGTAATTGGCGGCGTCATGAGCGAGGTCCGCCGGCGAAGCACGCATGAATTGATTTGGTTTCCTGAGCCGGTTGGAGACAAAGAGTGTGAACTGATCGGCGCCGGCGTAGGTTTGCTCCATAAGTCCTTTCCATCGGCTGATCGCATCACAATGCGCGCGGTTGAGCCGGAGTCACGATCCACGGGGTGGTTTCGTAGAAATGATCCAGGCGGCAACTGGGGAGCGACGCGCGTCGAGGTATGGGGGCGCATAGGGATTGCACGGGTTCCAGTTATTTATGGAGCGGTTGGGCGTACTGCCACCATGGGGGGCGCAGTACTTGGGGTCGCGACTGCGCTGTTAGTTGGGGCGGTTCCAGAGATCGGAAGCGTGCAGCCAGGGGTGAGCGGGCTCGCTAGTTGTGTTGTGCCCGAGGCATTCCTCGCCGAGTTAGAGCGTCGCGGAGTTAGCGCAGCGAAGTTCGAGGGCGTACCGGTCGCTTAACCGCTGCTGAGCAAACCGCTACTTAACAGC
Organism: Actinomycetes bacterium; assembly: GCA_037146835.1. GTDB lineage: Bacteria > Actinomycetota > Acidimicrobiia > IMCC26256 > IMCC26256 > IMCC26256. The sequence goes on from JBAWWI010000008.1 coordinate 34,005, forward strand.
TGCTCGAACAGTTTCACTAAGCGCCTCAAGCGATATCCCCTGCGAACGGGCGCGTCCTAAGACGTGGCAGAGCAGTGGTGCATTTGTACGAGCCCCGCTGGAGTGTGCTGCAAGGCCAGCTAATTCGAGGAGCATCTCTGCCTCTGATTCACTCACAGAGATGCTCTGCGGATCAAGCGAGTGCTCCTTTGCAATCTGAGCGGTTAAATCGTCAATCCACTGCAAGGCAATTTCCTGCTTTCGCTGGTCTTGAAAATACGCGCCGAAGTGGCGCTCTAATTATTAGAACGAACCAACAAGACGCTAGATAAATAGGAGTATCGGGGCTCTAGCCGAATTGGCATGTTTGCTAAGTGACAGATCTGTCGAAGGTACCGTCGATGCAATTAGCAAAGACGGTAAACGGTATAGCACTCGCTGAACTGTTCTGAACGCGTAGTTCCCAACCCCCACCATCACCCGCGCCAGGGATGCCATTCATGTAGGGCTGTGATCCGAGCACGAATAGGGAGTCGTTGGGGAGGCTGAACCCACCGCTAATAGCGATTAAGCCAGCGGGGCAATCAGCTTTAGTGACTGTCACGGTGCTTCCGTCAGCAAGCGCCTGTGCATAAGCGAGTACTACTCCACCGGCGCCAGTCGAACCCGTAGAGCCTGTCGCGCCAGTGGGGCCGGTAGCTCCCGTCGGTCCGGTCTCACCTTGTGGTCCGGTTGGCCCTGCTGATCCGGTGACTCCGGTCGCACCGGTTGTTCCTGTGGCTCCGGTTATGCCTTGTGGTCCGGTTGGCCCTGCTGATCCGGTGACTCCGGTCGCACCGGTTGTTCCTGTGGCTCCGGTTATGCCTTGTGGTCCAGTTGGTCCCGTTGGTCCGGTTGGTCCTGCTGATCCTGTCGCGCCTGCTGAACCTGTTACTCCGGTAGCGCCAGTTGCGCTCGCCGCACCTGAGGTCCCGGTTGCACCCGTCGCTCCAGTTAGACCAGACGCACCTGTTGCCCCGGCCGTGCCCGTTATCCCTTGTGGTCCAGTCGGTCCTGCTGATCCCGTGATTCCAGTTGGTCCTGTGGAGCCTGTCGTACCTGTTGATCCGTTCGATCCAGTTATACCTGTAGAGCCGGTTGCGCCGACGCTGCCGGTTATGCCTTGTGGTCCGGTTGGCCCTGCAACGCCGGTGACTCCAGTCGAACCGGCGATTCCTGTTGCCCCGCTTATTCCTTGTGCGCCGGTTGGTCCTGCCGCTCCCGTGACGCCGGCTGCACCAGTAGGACCAGTATCTCCAGAACCACCGAGGATGTAGTAGCCCGCAAGGTCGGCGAGTATCTCGACGGGGGACTGATTGTTAAAGATATTGATAGCCCCAAAGGAGCCAATTCGAACTGTCACCATGTTGGGCACTGGTCCCCTGCCAACCTTATTTAGGTTCGATGCATTTGGCCGAGTGGTTCCCGCTGGAAAGACAGTTATAAATCCAGGTCCGGTGGCATCTACATAAGTGACATTTAGAACCGCAGCAACTGCCTCATTTGGAACCGTGATCGTGTCGTCTGAGACCCCAGCGACAACAACAGTGATCGTGTCGTCGGAGCCGACCGGACCGACTGTTCCACCAAAACCGGTTCGAGTATCAAGAATTCGTACCGGGTTCATAGGTACGAAGACCGCGCCTGGTGGCACTACCTCTAATCCCGATGCCGGGGTGGCATCACTGAGCCCGACTCCAGCAACGATGCCTGATGCGATTAACAATGCAGCCAAGGCGGCTGTGGCGAGGCGAGTAAATTGAGTCTTCATTTTTACGTCATTCCTTAGAATTCCAAGAGGTTGAGAGTGATTGGCGAATCCTAGGGCGAGGGTGGGACGAGCGCTAGGTACCCGTCTAAAACAACCCCTCAATTACCCGCAGCCTCTCTAAGAGCTGCCGATCGCTACGCTTTTAGGCATGCGCACCGAGATGATGCTTAACCCGGAGCATCTTGAGAACCCATTCCCAACTGAGCGCCTTCGCTCAAACGGTGTGCTCGCTCCCCAAGTGCGCAACGAATTGGCGCAGATTCCTAATCTGCGTAACGCGCTTAGCGTTCTCTCGTTGTGGGCCTGCACGCTTCTTGCATTCGTGATTCCTGCGCGCAGCGGAGTCTGGCTTCTCTGGCCTCTCGCATTTGTTTTGATGACCCCCGTATTCGCTCGCTTCGCCATCATGATGCACGAATCCGCTCATCGACTCCTCTTCTCAAATCGATCTGCAAATGACTTCGTGGGCAAATGGTTGATCGCATACCCAGTATTTGTCCCGATGCATCTCTACAGACACTCACACCTAGCGCATCATCGTGAGGAGTTTGGACCGGAAGAGCCAGACATTGCTTTCTACTCGGGATATCCATGTGAGCCGCGCGACCTTCGCAGACGATTAACTAGAGATGCACTCGGTATCTCAGGGTACAAAAATCTTAAGCCGCTGATGAGAGGCGCGTTTAGCGGCCCACGAAAGCAGTTGGCGTGGTCGATCATTGCGGTGCAGCTAGTTATTTGGAGTGCATCATGGGCTGTATCTGGGGTTTGGTACGCGTATCTAATACTTTGGCTTGCTCCGTGGATGACTGGGTGGCGTGTCTCAAACCGACTGCGCGCGATTGGTGAGCATGGCGGGCTCGGAGCGAGCGCTGATCGTCGCTTAACGACGCACAATGTGAAGCAGTCTTGGAGTGCGCGCCTCTGGTTAACGCCGTACAACACAGGTTTTCACCTCGCGCATCATGTTGACATGACCATGCCGTGGCGCAGCCTCCCTAAATTCAATGCAGAGTTAGAGCAATCTGGCTACATCAACCCGGAGATGACCTATCAGAGTTACCTAGCGCTTTGGCGTGCGCTCTGCTCGCGAGATGCCCCGATACCCGCGCGACGATAACGAGAGGCGCGCAGAGCGTTAGGCGACGCGACACCCAATGAGCGCAGGTGGATCTGCGAGCACGCTGATTCCCCAAAGGCAGACCGTGTGAAGCCCCGGCCCAACGGGAACGCGTGCCCAGAATCCATGCTGCTCTCCATAGCCACTAAATACTGCTGCTACGTCGGCACGCGGTACGACGGCACCAGTTGTGTGTATGTAGCGACCATCGACATAGACATCTACAAGAATTGAGTCTCGAGTATCTGGATCGAGGCTCCAACCGGATACGCCGATCCATCCCGGTTCACGCCCTATGCCTTCGAAGAAACCAATTGGGCTTCCAGTGGTGCGAGTGCACCCGATGATGTCGTTGCGGCCTTTACCAATAGAGATTGCATATAGGCAGATTGAGTGGTAGCCGGGCGAGATCGGGAGCGTGATGTCGAATCCATGCGCCGCCCCACTATCGGGGAATGCAGCACCAATATCTGGACGCACTAGGTCGGCTGAGTGGCGCGTCCCGTCGGAGTCAACGTAGGCATGAATATCAATTGGATCTGGTGATTCTGGGTCTAGTGCCCAACCCGCAAAACGAACTGCCCCTGGAGTCTGCTGAATAAGTTCAAGGTTTGACCAAGGCACACCAATGGGCACGCTGGCGCGTAGAAAGTTTCTAAGCGCTGGCAGGATTGCGTAGCCCGCGTTCCCTGGGCAGGCAGTGCCGTCGCCAGAGATTGCGCCCGCATCACGATGGCCAATTATTGGGTCAATCGCTGCACCGCGCGTAGCTACAGGAATATTTGGATCGATGTGGTTTACCGTCATTTTCCAAACCAAGAGGCGATTCAATGCATCTTGCATAGCGGCTGGCGGTGATGCGTTGGAGAAGTCTCCGATGAGAGCGATACCGACTGAGCCGGAGTTGAAGTCCGTGGCATGGGCTCCAATTACTCCTCGACTCACTCCGCCGAAGCGACCCTCAAATATCTGTCCATAGCGATCAATCAAGAAGTTGTAGCCATGGTCGCAGTAGCCGCGACCTAGAACGTAATAGGCATAGATAGACCTAACGGTTGCTGCTGACTGTGACGGAGAATCGGCGTTAGATGTAGCTGTGTGGTGCACAACTACAAACTCTGGCTGCGCGTAGTTAGGGCCCTCAGGGCATGAAGCAAGGCGCAGTGATTCATCAGCCCCCCAAGCGGCCCGCGAGATGATTGCTGGTTGATTTGGGATTAGTGCGTTCGCAACCTGCGGCGACGAGAGACTCAATCCGATAGATGCGCCCCCAACAATTAGAACAGCAACTGCTCCGACTAATCGCCGACGTGGTATCAACATTCCGATCGCTACGAAAGATCCAGCGGCGCCACCCGCTATAAGCCCCGACCCAATCGGTAACGGTGCCCTTACCGTCTGAGTAGAGATTGCGATCAGCTGGAGGTCCGCGAGAGTGCCTTTAACTGCCCGCACGCGAATTTCATCAACCTCGCGTACTGATACTGGTTCGGAGGCGAGGAGACCGTCACGAAGTTTGGTCGAGGCGGCTACTGCATCGGCCGAACCTGTGTCAGCCCCACCATCAGCCTCGCCTACGGTCGCCACTCTGCGCCAAGTGCCAGAGTCGCTTCGAGCCTCTACAGCAATCACTGGCGAAGCGTCACCTCGCCATTGAAGGGCGATGAGATTTGTTGAATCAGGTACCGATGGCGACTTGCTCGTCTCACCGACGGAGAGAACATCACCAGTTGAGACTAGGGAAGATCGATTTAGTTCGCTGTTATTAGCAACACCTGCACCCGCTGCACTGCTCCATGCGATGCCACCGAGCAATGCAGCAACAATGATGATGGGTGCGAAGCGGCTACGTGGCCTGCTCTGCATGAGACAATCATCGGCCGCGCGACGCATAGACCTGTAATCGCGCGAACGGCTTTCTCGCAGATCTAACCGAAGAGCATTAAACGATTAGCGAACCCGCGAGATTTGAGAAATTGAGATCAACGCTCCCAAAGTCCGACTGGAGCCTCGCCGTGCCCGAAGTGCCCAGGTAGACGCTCGCCGGCCATTGCACGCTCGAGCCGCTTCTGCATTCCCTCAGTGAGTTTGTCGTGCTTAATCATCTCCAAAAATACTGCAGTCGCATTACCGACATCGAAGAAGTCGCGCTGCCACTTCCATTTGAAGTCGCCCCCATAAACAAACCAACTACCACCGAGACCTGCTACCTCGTAATGACTTCCGTCATCGCGTTTCGCGATTGCGACCTGTTTCCAGAGCCCCATGATCTCGCCCTTAACGTCATCAATCAAAACATGCTGGTATGGGTAGACCCAGCCGCCGAGCCCGCTCATCTCGCTACCGAGCGCTAATTCTTTGATCTCATCTTTTCCGACGGCCATGAACTCGTCGTTTGGCCCAACGTTCCAGCCATATGTTGCGTCATCGGTATAGAGCTCCGCCATCGGCTCCCAGTTGAGGTTCTTCTCGCACTCTTTGTTGATCGCTAACCAACGCTCAACCATCTCTTCTAGTTCGGCACGTGGGTATGACATCGTTACTCCTCTTCGCTAATTGA
>JBAWWI010000009.1:0-36348 GCA_037146835.1 Actinomycetes bacterium
GTTTTTTTGTAACGGGGGGAACATGACTACCGACATTGGTACCGCTATCGGAGACACCATTGATGCTGCTGCAGTCGAGCGACTACTTGCACGAGCACGCCGTGATATAGACGAAGGTCTTCTGCCCTCGGCACAGGTCGCGCTTGCGATCAACGGCGAGATAGTCGTTGAGGAGACCTTCGGTGCTGCAACCCCTGAGTCGCGTTACTGCGTCTTCTCATCTACTAAGCCATTCATTGCTAGCTGCTGCTGGATTCTGATTCAAGAGGGCAAACTTGATGTAACCAAGCGCGTTGTTGATTACATCCCAGAGTTTGGGACTAACGGCAAAGAGGTAGTTACTGTCGAGCAAGTAATGCTCCACCAAAGCGGATTCCCCTCTGCCCCGCTAGGGCCACCGCAGTGGGAGACCAAGGCGGGGCGCCTTGAAGCTTTTGGTAAGTGGCGCCTGCAGTGGGAGCCAGGAACAATCTCCGAGTACCACCCATCTAGTGCTCACTGGGTGTTAGCAGAGATCATAGAAAGACTCAGTGGAGAAGATTTCCGCGACTTCCTTGAGCGCCGCGTTACCTCTCCACTTGGGCTGCCACGCGTCCTTGGAGTAACCGACGATGCTCCTGTGATGGTGCCGGTACCCTGTGGTGAGCCCGCTACTGCGGACGAGTTAGAGGCGGTGCTCGGAATTCGTGAACTCCCCGCTACCGAAGTGACCACGAGTGCGGTTGCATACCTAAGTCGTTACGAGGCACGCGCAGTTGGCCTCCCGGGCGGCGGAGGAGTCATGCGAGCTCGTGACCTTGCCCTCTTCTACCAAGCTCTGCTCCACAACTCTGCTGGCATCTGGGACCCAGAGGTACTTAGCGATGGAACTGGCAGGGTTCGCAGCATGCTCCCGGATGCATGGACAGGCGTTCCAGCATCTCGAACCCTCGGCCTAGTTACTGCAGGTAGCGATGGTCTTGGTTCGATGCGTGGATTTGGGAAGACAACCTCTCCCCGAACCTTCGGGCACAACGGAGCATTTGGGCAGATCTCCTGGGCTGATCCTGAGACCGGAATTTCATTTGCGTATGTCACTGACGGACTAGACGAGCACATCCTGCGCCAGGGTCGCAGGGGGATAGCTCTCAGCAGCCTCGCTAATGAGTGCGCTAAGTAGCGCATCAGCCGAGAGAAATGAAGGCTCACCATAGGCGGGCATGACATTTTCTCATATTGAGAATATTTACTCTCAAGAGATGATTCTCAAGAGATGTTTTTATAGGTATTAGGTGCATAAGCCACCAGCATCTGCCACAATCCTCCGATGCCGGGTGTTGATAGCGATAAGAACTCTCCTCTAGAGCGCAGTTTCTTTCTCGCCGAATGGTTTGCATCTCGCCCAGGTGGCAGAGCCTCCATCCACGACGTCACCGACAATTTCCCCGAGTACAAAGACAGCGACTCTGAGGCCAGCAGGAAGATGCTCGGCCGCGACTTAACTCGCATTAAAGAGAACCTGAAGATCGAGATTGAGTGGAATCTGGCCGAGGCGACGTACACCACAAAGCCTCCGCACTTCACCCGAAACGAAAGGGTCGCTCTGCTTCGCGCTATGAGCACCGTGCGCGTCGATGGGATTGCCGAGGATGCCGCCGAGACTGAGATCGGGCACGCGCAGGATCAAAGCTCTGCGAGAATTGCTGTTCGCCTCCCACTAATTGTTGCCGAACTGCATGAACCGATAAGCGAGCAACGAGTTGTCGAGTTTTGGTACAAAGAGGGCACCCACCGCAGCGTCGAGCCATACCGTGTAGGACGCGGCGGCATCGAGTGGTACCTGCGCGGACGCGACAGACAAGACAACCAAATCAAGCATTTTCGTTTAGACAGAATTCTTGAGAACCCTGGGCATCCATCTGTTATAGCGGTAGGCGATCGCGGCGCGTTCGAGGTTCCAGAGGAACGCGACTTGGTTGGCGAACTCGATGTAGATCCCAACGAGTGGGGAAGGGATACTCCTTTGGAGGCAGAGATCGCTATGAGCCCAGACCTAGCGATTATTTTCTGTGGAACGGTTTCCGGCGCGAGCATCACCACTCAATCAGATGATCAGGCACTGGTGACCATGACAGTTCGCCACTACGCAGCGTTTATTAGTCGGGTGCTCTCTCTGGGGTCGAAGGCACAACTAGTTAGTCCGCCAGAGTTGGTAGAGATGCTTGTTTCGTCCTTAACACGGATGAGTGGGGGCGTTTAATGGCACGCGACTCCGTCTCTCAACAGACCAAGGCTGTAATTACGCTGCTCGCTCGGGCAGAGGAGGCTGACGACGTCAACCTCGCCAGTGCCGCAGCGGAGTTTGGGGTCTCTCTTGCACTCCTAACTAGGTGGGTAGAGGACTTCGTATACCTAGAGCGTCGTCTCCTAACCGGTGAACTCTTCACGGCGCCGATCACTTTCATCATCGAGGATGGGTGGCTCAAGAGATATGGAAATACTCGCTCTATTCGAGATCTCGCTACGGAGGAACCACCTATCGCCGTGGCTGTAGGACTGCTAATAGCGGCGACGCAGTACTTCTCTATGTATGACGACCCCGACGAAGACAAGTTTCACTACCCGCTCTTGAGCGCCATTAAGAAGCTCAGAGACCAAGTCGGGCAGGAGTATCCAGCCACTGCGAAGGCGCCTGCGTTACTCGCTGACGTTGAGGAGTCCATCGGGCGCCGTGGGAGAAGTCGGGCCCAGATCATCCGTTACATGAAGGATGATTTTTCAGTATCTGAGCGCACGGTTGAGATACACCAGACCTACTCAATCGGTGGCTACTGGTATGCGCTGTTACGCGACTGCGGAGATGATCAGAAGAAGTCATTTCGCATAGACAGGATCCTTGAGATCTCAGATGGTGGCTATTACTTCCCAACCGCGCCGAGCGTCGAGATCCCAGATTCTTTCGACCTCTCGGAGCTCGCAAATCGCGTAACTATTCGCACCGATGACGAGGCCTTGGATGCGCTCCCTAACGGAGTCGAGATCGACAAGCAGACCCCGCTTGGGGATGGTCGCGTTGAGGTTGAGTTAATCGTCTATGGAGAGAGTCGCCTAGACCATCTACTTGTAGCGATCGGCCCCGATGCGCAGGTCATTTCACCCCCAGAGATGATTGAGCGAAGAGCTGAGCATGCTCAAGCCCTGCTAGCTGCTTACTTGCCCTAAAGGGCCACGCATACTCTCCTCTCACCTGCCTATAGAGCCCTAAAAGTGGCAGATTTAGGCAATTTTGGGGCCCCGGACGGGGTCACCGCCCATGGAGCGGCGTAGCCTCCAAGTGTCCCTAGCCCCCACCCGACCTTAGGAATTCAAGTGCGACCAGAGCACTTCGTCATAGACGGATCCAACCTCGCTACAGAAGGGCGCACCGAGCCAAGCCTCGCCCAACTGCACGAAGCTATAGAGGCGATCAAGGCCGAGCACCCCGAGGCGATCCTCACAATCGTTGTGGACGCATCGTTCGAGCACCGCATCGATCAATCTGAGTCGAAGGAGTTCGAGCGCATCAAAACTGCAGGCAGTTTTGTCTCTCCACCTGCAGGCGCTGTTGGGCGCGGCGATGGATTCCTCCTTCAAATCGCACATCGGACGGGAGCAACTGTTCTCTCGAATGACTCCTTCCAAGAGTTTCACGGTGAGTACGAGTGGCTCTTTGATACCGGTCGCCTGATCGGCGGCAAACCAGTGCCAGGTGTGGGATGGATTTTCTCTATACGCCGACCGGTACGCGGAGTCACTAGTCGCAAGGCGGTAGCGGTAAAGAAGAAAGACGGAGATGCTGCGGATGGAAAAGCCCGCCGCGAGGTTAAGCAAGCAATCGCTGAAGCGACTGCGGACGTCATGGAGCCTCAGGCAGCTAGAAGTAAACGCCGTCGTCCTCGTCGCGGGCAGCAACCCGCTGAGCCGATCAACGATCCGGCAACGTTCCTCAAGTTTGTTATTGATTACCGACCAGGCGCTGAGGTAGAGGGAACAATCGATACATTCGCTTCCCATGGAGCCTTCGTCCTTGTTGGGGATGTTCGCTGCTATGCGCCTCTAGTAGGGCTCGGGAACCCTCCCCCGACACGCGCTCGCGATGTACTCGCCCAGGGAGAGGTGCGAACCTTCGTAGTACAGGCAATTGATGCACCACGACGCGGTATCGAGCTCTCTCTCCCTGAGTTCGCTGTTCCAGCGGCAGCTCCAAGCGACGAGACCGTTGCAGCCGAGACGACCTCTCAGAAGTCTCAGCGAGGAGCGAGGAAAGCGCCAGCCAAGAAGCGCCCCGCTACCAAAGAGACCGCTAAGCCTGCGGCGAATAAGACGCCAGATAAGAAAGTACTCGCCAAGAAAGTAGTAGCTAAAAAAGTAGTAGCCAAGAAAATTGCTAAGCGCGTCGTTGCAGTAAAAGCGCCAGCCGCTAAATCCGTAGCGAAGAAGGCCGCAGCAGGAACGCAAGTAGCCAAGAAAGTAGCGACCAAGAAGGCACCGGTTAAAAAAGTTGTAGCTAAGAAGGCTGTAACCAAGAAGGCTGTAACCAAGAAAGTTGTAGCCAAGAAGGCACCCGCCAAGAAAGTCGCTCCTCGTGTTGCGGAGCGCAAGACTACGAAGGGGAAGCGATGAACGAGGCAATCCCAAGTATCAGTATTGAAGAAGTCGCCCCCGACGACATGCTCTTAGATGTTCGCGAGATAGACGAGTGGGAGGCGGGGCACGCCCCTAACGCCGTCCACCTTCCCCTCTCGACATTGGCCGAGAGTGGACTCGAGGTCCCCGTCGGCTCACGAGTCCAGGTCATATGCAAGGTCGGCGGAAGATCAGCGCAGGCAACTAACTACCTGAGGTCACTCGGGATCGATGCAGTAAACGTCTCTGGCGGGATGCTCGCTTGGGAGCAGGCAGGCCAAGCGGTAGTCACCGACTCTGGCGAGACCGGATGGGTCTCTTAGAGGGTGGCGAGCACCGTGGGGCGCCCTCTCGAAGGAGTTCGAGTTCTTGACTTTTCGCGGGTTCTCTCGGGCCCTATCGCAGGGCGCGTGCTACACGACCTTGGTGCAGAGGTAGTAAAGGTTGAACCGCCCGACGGCGACCTAACACGATTCGCGTTACCTAAAGCTGGCATCACATCCGCGTATTTTGCCCAACAAAATACGGGCAAGCGAAACATCTCTCTCGATCTGCATAGAGGAGAGGCCGTCGAGTTGTTACTTGAACTCGCTACTCATTTCGATGTCGTTATAGAGAACTCGCGCCCAGGAGTTATGGATCGCCTCGGGCTTGGGTACGAAGCGCTACACGCACGGAACCCCAAAATCGTCTACGCCTCAATCACTGGGTATGGACAGACAGGGGTGTGGGCCGATCGACGCGCTTTTGCAGTAGTTGTGCATGCAGAGATGGGGCTTCTCGAAGCGGGCGGGCGTTGGCGAGCAGATGCAGCTGGTAGCCACGACAGCAGCGACACTCCCGACAGTGAGGACGCAGGAGCGATACGGAGCATCGACGAGCAGCGTCTCACTGAACTGAACGAAGAGAGATCTCATAGAGCACAGGACCCGATGAGCCACGCAGATGTTTACGCGGGTCTCCACTGCTCCTCCGCAATTCTCGCGGCACTGATTCAGCGTGGACGAACAGGAACAGGCCAGCACATCGACGTCGACATGGCGGAGTCGCTACTCCACGTAAATGACTTCGCTCACTGGGATCTTGCGGGTGCAAGCGACGACCCTCAGATGACGCGCCCGAGCCTTGCTCCCGTCTACTCCCCCATCGTTACCACCAAAGATGGGCAAGATCTGGTGCTAGCAGGCGACCCGGTTGCACACGTCAACTTTGGGCTTTATTGCAGGGCAATGGAGCGCACAGACCTAACCGAGTTAGAGATCTTCTCTGCAGAGAAGCGCGGCCAACATCGCCATGTGATGCTCGAATTGCTCCACGAATGGGCAGCGACATTTGAGCATGTAGAGGATCTTCAAGCTCGCCTCGATGCGGCTGGAATCGTCAACGGAGTTGTGAGGAGCATCGGCGATGTTGCCGATACTCAATGGGCACGCGAGCGCGGTGCTATCGCAGAGGTAGACGACCGCCGCGGCGGAACGGTTCGCATACCCCAGGCCCCGTGGAGATTCTCTGATGCCGATACAGGGGTACGCGGTGTACCGGCATGGCGTGGGGAGCACAATCGAGAGGTGCTACAAGAGTTCCTAGGGCTCAACGACGATGCTATTGAGCGACTCAAGGCAGATGGCACGCTCTCGGAGCGCGCACCAAATCCATGACCTACATTCGGGCATGACCTCCACTCAGGAGAGAAGAGATGCCGCCTCTCTAAGGCCAGTTCGAGGGCATCTCGTTGCACTCACCGCATGGAGCATCTGCTGCGCACTAATTGCCGCATCAAGACCTTTCGATACAGATGCATGGTGGCATATTCGGGTCGGGAGTTGGATTGTTCAACATCGCGAGATTCCCTCTACTGACATCTTCTCTTGGACATCTCGCTCTGCCGAGTGGAGGCCAAGCTCTTGGCTATTCGACTGGTTCCTTGGTGCAACCCATGAGGCACTCCCTTCGCGACCGCTACTCATAGGCATCACCTTCATCACATTCGCAGCAGTGGCGTGGAGCGTTTACCGAGCCTCACGAAGAGCAGGAGCGGGGCCATGGGCATCTGTGGGGGCGACAGCAGCATTTGAGTTTCTGATGATTCCATACGTAGCCGAGAGGCCACAGATGCTCAGTTTCTTACTCTTCGCTCTTGTCTTTACTCTCGTGTCACGTGCTCTCAGGGGGGATCGCTTTGCTTTTCTTGGGCTCCTCGCGGTATTTATTCTCTGGGCAAATATCCACCTGTCTTTCACAATAGGAATAGCTCTAGTTGCAGCTACCGCTCTCGGGTATGCAATTGATACGCGCAAGTTTTCATGGCCCTCCGCGGTACTCGGAGCCTCGATACTCGCCGGTCTCCTAAACCCATTTGGAGTAAACGCATACTCTGCTACTACAGATCTAAGTGCACTGTCGCGAGTGCTCGACGAATGGCAGCACGCGAGCATCCATGAAGTACGCGATGTTTTGATCGTGTTATTGGCGGCAGCGGCGCTCGCGTCCATGATCCGAACCCAGAGGTGGAGGCGACTCGAGCTGCTACTACCGATCTTGGCTCTAACCGCGTTTTTCCTGTACGCGATTAGAAACGCTCCCTACTTGCTAATTCTCATCGCTCCTGAGATTGCACTAGGCCTGTGGTCCCTGCGTTCGACACGTTTAGCGCGCTGGGTTGTGCCGTACGCGAAGCCCATTCGCGATGGCGTGTTTCTTGGACTATTCGCATTGATTCTCTTATCCGCCACGAACGCCACTCCACCGAGAGCGGTTACGAGTGCGCACTACCCCATAAAAGGGGTGGCCGCTATTCCTTCTAAGTGTCGACTGCTCAACGAATACAGCGATGGTGGCTACATCATTTATGAGCGGTGGCCCTCTGTAGAGGTCTCCGAGGACGGGAGGTCGATCGGGGCGAGATCGGTACTCAAACAGCAGAGCGTTATAAGTGGAGAGCCCGGCGCTCTGCAGTGGATTGACGCAAAACAGGTTCAATGTGTGCTTGTGCGCCCAGATCGAGGCATTATCAAGCTCCTTGAGGCTCGCGGCTGGACTCGAGCATCTAGCGAACCAAGTGGGGTGCTACTAATTCGCCCGGGCTTTGTTGGTAGCAATTAGCACGGTTACGGATCCGCTTACATAGCGGCGTATATATCGGTTTATATATCCGCCTACATTTTGCTTGCCAAGGCGCTGCTCACAGCCTTAGCATCTCTCTTGCCCCAAGGACGGGGAGTCTCTTTCGATAGATATCTAAAAGACAAAACCCAAGGACGGGGAGAATGAATACTTCAAGGAAATTTCCAGCGCCACGCCAAAAGCCAGATGTATCTCGCTTCGTGCGCCTATCAATTGTTCTGCTGGTCGTGATCCTCAGCGCATCAGCGTCTTTCGTGATCGTCTCCGCGTTGATACCACGCAGCCAAGTAACGGCTGTCTCGGCACTTAGCGTTACTCCCGAGGTCTCGACAGACCCGACTGGGGTGCTCGTCACACTCGATGCGCGCGGCACATGGCATGAAACAACTTCTACCCGATCCGGGACAGCATCTTCAGGTTGCTTGCGAACATGGGCCAAGGCATTTGTCCCCGTCTACCTTGATAGAGGTGGCCCTCTCTGGGGAGGCCGACACCCGATGCCACGCGCACCTACTTCTGCCTACGTTGCGTACCACGTCTACTGCGGCGGAATCTACGTGACCTCGATCTGGGTCCTCCCAACTGCGTTTCAAGCAACTCCACCGAGTGCGCGAAGCCTCGCTTTACAAATTGTCGCTCGGCTTAGGTACCCAGCGCTCACGATCAGCGTCAACCCTGCTCACCGCGGCTTAACAGGCCTCAATACCCTGTTTGCTACAAACGGATTCTCTGGAGCGCCGATTCGCGACTCCGTTCGCGGTTTCGGAGCGACCGTAGAGGTTGAGGCAACCCCGAGCTCCGTGTCCTGGCAGACCGGAGAAGGCTCCATAGCGCAGAGGGTCCCGTTTGCGAACGGCACTCGCGGACTCATAACCCACCTATATGAGAGGAGATCTCCAGCCCCTGGTTACACGGTCACCGCGAGCATCGAACTTGCCGTTAGGTGGCGCTTCAACGCTGGAGCATGGGGAGGCCTCACGCCGATCTCTAGGACAGCATCAATTACCTACCCGGTCATTGCATCTCGGAGTCGGCTCGTTCGCTCCCCCTGAGGCGCTTCTCCTGCTTCCCCATCGCACCTGCTTTTCCCTGCTCTTCGACTTGGCGGGTAATCTCCAAGGATGCCCTCCGCCGCCGAACTATCAACCTTTAACCGTTCTGACGCTCTTGCACGCCTAGAGAGCGAGGAGTTCGATGTTCTCGTAATTGGTGGAGGGATCACCGGGGTTGGGGTCGCACTAGACGCAGTCTCTCGCGGGCTTCGAACGGCCCTCGTAGAGCGTGACGACTTCTCCTCTGGAACGTCATCGAAATCCAGCAAGCTTGCACACGGTGGGCTCCGCTATCTCCAGCAACGCGAGTTTGGCCTCGTCTACGAAGCGCTCTACGAACGAACCGTGATGCTGCGCAATGCTCCTCACCTCGTTCGCAAACTCCCGTTCCTCATTCCGCTCCTTTCGCGTGACGGACTCATCAACCCAAAGATCTCGCGGGCACTTGGATCCGCTCTCTGGATGTATGACCTAACCGGTGGTGCTCGAATCGGCAAACTCCACAAGCGCATCTCCAAGTCTGAGGCGCTTGAGCACATGCCGACCCTGCGCGAGGCAAACCTCTCCGGCGCTTACATTTATTACGACGCCCAGGTAGACGACTCTCGCTTGACGCTCGCGGTCGCGCGCACCGCTGCTGAGTTCGGCGCCGCGGTTGCGAACCACACAAAGGTTGTCTCACTAAACAAGGACTCGAGTGGGCAGGTAAGCGGCGCGACGGTAGAGGCCGATGGCCGTCAGTTCGAGATCAAAGCCAGCGCGGTCGTGAACGCTGCTGGCGTCTGGTCAGACTCAATCAGGGCAATGGATGAGGGCAAAGACCCACACTCCATTCGCCCTGCAAAGGGAATCCATATCACGGTTCCTTGGAGCAAGGTGCGCAACGACATCGCTGCGATTATCCCAGTTCCAAAGGATAAAAGATCTATTTTTGTTGTGCCGTGGGGTGAACATACATACGTAGGCACTACTGATACTGACTATGAAGGGGATATTGATGACCCTCAATGCACACCCGAGGACATCAGCTACTGCATAGATGCAATGAACTTTGCGATGAGCGAGAAGATCAGCGAATCCGATGTAACCGCGGTATGGGCCGGGCTTAGGCCACTTATCTCTGGGGGGACTGTAGGAAATAAAACTGCCGACCTTTCACGGAAGCATGGCGTAAGCACCTCAGATGGCGGCGTCACGACAATCACAGGCGGAAAGCTCACAACATATCGACGCATGTCTGCCGATACTGTCGATCGAGTTGCGGATCGTCTTGGAATCAATGCCAAGTCACGTACAAAGCGAGTTCCCCTATTTGGGGCAGAGGGCGACCACGGATCAGATGAGCACCTTGCAGGGAGATTTGGATCCGCATCGAGAGAGGTCGCTGCAATCGCTAGCTCGGATCCTGCGCTTGCGGAGCCACTCGTTGCGGGTCTCCCATACTCACGAGCTGAGGCTGTTTACGCTGTGCGCTTTGAGATGGCACAGACTCTCTCAGATGTCTTAGAGCGCCGGACTCGTTCACGCATCCTTGCTCGCGATGCAAGCCTCGCCGCGGCCCACAGCACTGCCTCTATTATCGGCGCGGAGCTTGGATGGGACCTGAGTCGAGAGCAGGCCGAGGTAAGTGCCTACCAAGCATCAATTGAGCATGAACGCAGCGTTGGCGGGCTTCCGGCGGCGGCTACCGACAACGGTTTTGGAGCCTAATGAGCATCTCCGGCACGCCTACTCCACCTATTTCAATCGAGGCTGACCCGAGCAGCGTCACATCGCACCTAAGCGCCACTCGAGTTGAGATCTCGCCTTCACACTTAGAGGCGCTGATCGCAACTGGAGCAGAGGTGACAACAGCCGATGGCGAACTAGTAGAGGCAAGCCGCGACTGGTGGCCTCTTGCGATGATCTGGGCGCTAGACGGAGAGGTCGCCGCTCTTGCTTGTGTAGTCGTGCGCCCCAGTGATGCGCATCAGGTAGCCGCAGTGCTCAAGGTATGCAACGATGCCCGTCTTCCGGTTACTCCAGCGGCTGGGCGCAGCGGAGTCTGTGGCGCAAGCGTCCCGCTCCACGGAGGCGTGCTACTTGACCTCACCTCAATGACCGGGATCGTTGATGTAGATACTGAGTCTTTAACAGTTCGAGTCCTACCCGGCACCTTTGGAACATGGTTCGAGGAGACTCTCCAGGCTGAGCACAACATGACCGTTGGGCACTGGCCGCAATCAATGGCTCTCTCAACTGTTGGCGGCTGGGTGGCGTGCCGCGGAGCGGGGCAGTACTCAACGCGTTATGGGAAAATCGAGGACATGGTTGTCGCGCTTGAAGTAGCACTCGCAGATGGCCGCATCATTCGCACCGGTGATGCTCCACGCAGCGCAATCGGTCCTGAACTCAACCGTATCTTTGTTGGCTCTGAGGGAACGCTCGGTGTAATCACTGAGGCGACGCTTCGACTGCACCCGCTCCCCACCTATCAGCGTCGCAGCGCGTATTCACTCGCAACTTTTGCCGATGGCCTAGAGGTCTGCCGCCGAATCCTGCATCGTGGGGCAACACCTGCGGTGCTGCGTCACTATGACGAGATTGAGGGGGATCGCTCCTACAAGACCGGCGACCGTCAAGTACTTCTAGTAATGGACGAGGGAGACCCAGCGCTTATTGATGCTGTCATGGGGATTGTTGACGAAGAGTGCATGTCTATCGGCGCTGAGCGACTTGATGAAGCACTCGTTGAGCAGTGGATGGGGCACCGTAACGATGTGAGTGCTCTTGAGTCTTTGATTCGACGTGGCTTCGTCGTTGACACAATGGAGATCTCCGCACCGTGGTCAAAGTGTGCAGAAATTTATGCTGCTGCGACGAAAGCACTTAGATCGCTTGAGCACACGATGGTTGCAAGTGCACACCAAAGCCACGCATACTCCGATGGAGCCTGCCTCTATTTCACATTTGCAGGTAACCCATCTGCGGAGCAGCGCGAGTCGTATTACATCAGCGCGTGGAATGCAGGGCAGCGCGCAGTACTAGAGGCCGGGGGTGCGCTCTCTCATCACCACGGCGTTGGCCTGAACCGTTCTAGGTTTATGCAGGACGAACTAGGCGAGGGGCTAAGCGTGCTCGGAGACCTCAAGCGTGCACTCGACCCGAATGGCGTTCTAAACCCTGGGAAACTAGGGCTTCCAGACCCTTGGGGTGGGCCAGAGTGGCCGTAGTTAAGGAGCCACGATGAGCATCCTTGTAATCGATGTCGGAACATCGTCGATACGCGCATCGATAGTTCACGATGACGCGACTGTCTCTAATGAGAAGGCACTTCCTCTTCTCCCAGACTCACCTGCTCCAGGCCTCGTTGAGTTTGACGCGGCTGCGATGGCAAGCGCTGCGCTGCAACTCGCAACCCAAGTTGCCGGCGAGGTAAACGGATCGGTATCGGGAGTTGCAATTACTAACCAGCGCGCATCAGTGGTGGTATGGGACCGCGTTACAGGCGAACCAATTGGCCCTGGCATAGGTTGGCAGGATCTCCGTACGGTATTTACATGCCTTGAGCTTCAAGCGCAGGGCCTACGCTTCGCCCCTAATTCATCGGCTACAAAATTCTCATGGTTGCTAGATAACTTCGACCCAGAGCGCAGCCGTGATCTCTGCCTAGGCACCGTAGATTCGTGGATTGCATGGACACTCTCAGGTGGTTCGGTACACGCTATAGACCCTTCAAATGCAGGGGTAACTCTCCTCACGCAGAATGGGGCAACCTCCTGGGCGCCAAAGCCACTCGACGCCCTCGGCATCTCCGAGGCATCACTGCCCAGGATTGTTGACACCTGCGGAGTAATTGGGGTTGCCGAGCGAGTTCCGGGCAAGCCACCAATCGTTGCGATGGTTGGAGATCAACAAGCCTCCATGCTCGGTCAAGGCTGTATTGAACCAGGCCTCGCCAAGATCACATTTGGGACCGGCGGGATGCTCGATGTCTGCACTGGGACCAATGCTCCAGCTAACGAGGCTCGGACAGCACACGGGACCTTCCCTCTAATCGGCTGGCGTCACAATGGTGTAAACACTTGGGCAACCGAGGCCATCATGCTCTCCGCTGGTACATGCGTTGAGTGGATGCGAGACGGTCTGGAGATCATCGCTGATGCTGCTGAGAGTGATTCACTCGCCGCATCATGCGTAGACGCCGGAGGAGTTGTATTCGTTCCGGCTCTTCTCGGACTCGGGACCCCTGAGTGGGATTTTGGGGCACGAGGTGCGCTCTTTGGCTTAACGCGTGGAACCGGGACCGCTGAGATAGCGCGAAGTGTTCTAGAGGGAGTGGCTCACCGTGGGGCAGACCTAGTCGAGGCGGCAGAGGTTGATTCGGGGCTCGCCCTCAAGACCCTGCGCGTCGATGGTGGGATGAGCGCTAATAGGACGTTTATTCAAGCCCTAGCTAATGCCGCGCAACGACCAGTTGAGTTATCGCCGGTACGTGAAGCGACGACGCTTGGGGCCGGGTTACTAGGGCATGTTGCAATCGGGTTCTTCGCGTCGATTAGCGAGATTGGTCAGACGTGGCGCCCTCGGGAGACTGTTGAGCCGAGTGCGGTACTCGATCGAGAGCGTTGGAGAGAGGCCATTAAGCGCTCTAAGGCTTGGGAGTCTGGGCTCTCAAGCCTTGAGTTCTAACGCTTACCTTCTAACGCTTAACTTCGAACTCCGCAGTTCTCGCCCGCTGTTTCTAACTCGCAGCTTCTTGTTCTTAGGCAAGCGGTGCGTAATAGGCCACCGTCGGATCGGGCTCTACCGTAGGTGTCTCCTCGATCATGGAGAGCAGTTCGTACAGGTCGAGACTGTCACGAGGAACACTCCAGTCGAGATCCTGCTCAACACCTGCGATGCGCGCGAACGGCAACAAGAACGAGAAGTAAACGTACGCTCCTGCATCAATTTTCTCTTTGCGGGTCATACCCGCAATCATTCGATAGAGGGAACGCTGCGCACTTAGGACTGCTTTAGTGAGTGGCGCGAGATCTGCGAGGCCGAGTACTCGCCATCCTCCATTAGAGGGATCAACCAACGCAATCGCCTCTACGTTCTCCATGTAATCAGATGGATTAGTTGTGGAGGTACCCCAGTCGTTGCAGGTCACCTCTACATCTCGCATGATGAAACCAATCGTAAGATTGGCGTAGGGAAGATCGCCGCAAATCTCAGCGCTCCAAGGGAAGTGGCCAACGCCCATCTCGTTGAAGTCGCGCACAAGCATCACACGACCATCGGGAAGCTGGTACGGACCAGTGTCTTGATACCCAGCGCGCGTATCGAAGTAGAGAAGAAATAGGAACGACGTAAGCGATGCATTAGCCCTAGCAATTATGGGTCTATCTTCATCCGTGACTGGGATTGCGGCATCCGTTAACGCTGCGATGATCTCTGGTCCATAAGCGGGGACGGTAAGTCCGGTGTCCCACGCTTGTCTTGTACCGTCGCCTCGGAATGCCTTAGCTGCAGGATTCCAGAAATCAAAAACGGTTGAGAGCGTCTCTAGATCTTGCTCTTGCGTGAGCATCCCTATAGGGCCGAGCACCTGACGCGCAACGAGCGGAAGATTGGAGATTGACCAAAGGTGCACCGCATCGATCTGATTGCCGGGGACTCGACCTGCTGCACCTATCTCAGCGGGGTCCATGGCTCGAGCAATTGCGCGCATCATCTCCGGATATCGGCGGTAGCACTCAATGCACGCGACGAGAATGTAAGGAGTCACGGGGATCAGCGCTGAGGCAAGAGCGGTGCGCTCCGCCGTCATGGCTTGAGAAATTTTCCCGTGGTAATCAATATCGTCCTGCACTCGCGCAGGCACTGGATTGCTCCCAGGAGGTACGCCTACGTCGCTCACTTGAGCCCCGTTACCGTGCCAATAGCCTCTTCGCAGTTGACCTCGACCATATCCCCATCGGCAGGGACCGGATCGAGAGTTGTAGCCATAATGCAGGGCACTCGATACTCGCGGCTCACAATTCCGATGTGGCTCATGGGAGTACCTGAGAAGCAGACAACGGCGGTTAGTTCGTCGAAGATCGGGGCGAGGAAGGTTGCGCCTGCATCTTTGACTCCGGCGATCACACCCTCAGCAGACTCGTCCATCAAGGAGAGAACGTCGTCAGGCGTATTGAGCATGCGCCAGACACCCGTTACCGGTGGGTTTGTGAATACCGTGGTTCCTGATCCGAGGACTGTGCTCATCGCCTGGCTGACTCCTTAGTAATTTTATGATGACGCTTAAGTCACCGGAGTGCGAGCCTACCGGCGCTGAAGCGCCTCCGTTGCGGCTCTCGGGAGCGATCTAGTAGCCGAACCGATCAAGTAGCCCAACCGATCAAGTAGCCAGTATGTAATGGCGCTTCGACTCGGCACCGGTATCATCAGGCATCGTGGTTGA
Organism: Actinomycetes bacterium; assembly: GCA_037146835.1. Classification (GTDB taxonomy): domain Bacteria; phylum Actinomycetota; class Acidimicrobiia; order IMCC26256; family IMCC26256; genus IMCC26256. The sequence continues at coordinate 15,247 of JBAWWI010000009.1, forward strand.
AAATGTTTTGCTCCATACCCTCCGCCTAGTTGGCTCCTATCCGGATACCGCTGACCAAGCTAGCGACTCAATAATCGCTAGCGGATATGCCCTCCGCCGCAAAGATCGTCTAATCCTCACACCATCTGGTCGAGTCGCAGCAGAGGAGGCCGCGCGCCTGCCTGTTGGCGGCGAGGATGAAACAGTGGCGACGCGAGTGTATGAAGGCTTTCTCCCCCTCAATGTGCAGATTCTCAGAGCCTGTACTGAGTGGCAGGTGCACCCGGGTGGTGCCGCTAATGACCATACCGACCCGGCATACGACTGGTCTGTGATCGATCGAGTAGTTGCGATTGTTGAGCGCGTTGAGGTGCCGGTATCGCGCCTTGGGCGCAGAGTCGAGCGGTTTAGTGGTTACAAGAAACGCATGAGCGATGCCTTGAAGCGCGTCGAGAACGGCGAGCACGACTGGTTGGTATCTCCACGGATCGACTCGCTTCACACCGTGTGGATGCAGCTCCATGAGGACCTACTACTTGCGCTGGGTATCGCCCGCGGCGACGAAGCAGGGGCATGAGCGGGATGAATCCTGAGACCGGAGTCGGAGAGAACACGGGGAAGACAGAGAACGCAGAGAACCCAGGGAACGAAGAGAACCAATCGACTACGGGGACGCTAGCGATTGACGGCATGACGGTATATACCGAGACGTGGGAGCCAGAGATACCTCAGCCCCAAGCCACTCCGCTCTTAATGATCCATGGACTAGCAGGAAGCACCACAACGTGGACCCTCGTAGGGGGAGGCCTAGCGAACGCTCTCGGCTCACGCGTCGTTGCAGTCGATCTAGCAGGGTTTGGGAAAACGATTGCTCCCGAGCGCGACGCAACCCTTGAGACGAATAAGGCTTTAATATTCGGCGCTCTTGATCAACTTGGGCCATCTGTGCTCGTTGGCACATCGATGGGCGGATCGCTCGCCATCCAGGTCGGCGTCGCACGTCCGAGCGATGTCTCCGCTCTCATTCTGGTAAATCCAGCGCTTCCGCGCCCAAGTGGTAACCGCGAAGCAATTAGCCGAACGGTGAAGTTTGCGTTGAGTCTCGCTCCGAAATTTGCAGAGCCGGTGCTCGAGAGGCGCGCACAACTTCTTGGCGCACAGCGTTGGGTTGACTCTGCGCTTGATGTTGTTATGGCTGATCCAGAGTCGCTTCCCCACGATGTGCGGAGTCGTCTTGTCGAACTAGCAGAGGCACGCGCATCGGATGAGGGTTCTTTCCCTGCATACGTCCAGGCAGCGGGTTCACTATTTAAATATCTTGCTGGCCCCATGGTTGACGATATTGATTTCGTACGGCAACCGACGCTTCTGATCCATGGCACACAAGATCGCATGGTCCCCGTCTCTTGGGCACGCAGCATCGTCAGTAGGCGGACCGACTGGACCTATCGCGAGTATGAGGACTGCGGGCATATCCCCTCACTTGAACTCCCCGAGCGCCTAGTAGGAGACATCGCCGAATTCCTTCGGGATCTGGGCTAATTGCTCGGGTATAAGTTCAGCTAGTCAGGGAGCACAACTCCCTCTCGCGCTAGCAGAATACGCTTGATTGATAGGGATTTTTCGTCGTGGCCGCCACCATACCCCCCGAGGCTTCGGCGGCCATTCCCCGCGCTACGGGCTACTCGGTGGCATGGGATGACGAAAGGAATTGGGTTCGTCGCCATTGCTGCTCCCACCGCTCGCGCTGCGCGTGGATTGCCCGAGAGGGCCGCGAGTTCACCGTAGGTAACAACCTCTCCCCAATGCACTTCGCGTGCAAGGGTCTCAAGGACTTCGCTGTAAAAACCGGGCAACGAAGAGGCGGGTAAGTAAGGAGTGAGTTCTGCGAGTGCCGCTTGTGCCTCTGGCGCGTCGCCATCACACCAGGCTTGTATAGCTGCAGCGACGCGATCATCGCGTGCGAGAGAGTAGCCAACAGGCGGTTGAACCTCGCCTGTTTCGTCTGTTTCGCCTCGTTCGAAGGAACCGTAAGAGTCTGCTGGGAGAGTTATTCGCTCAATCCCCTTTGGTCCAAGTGCTACACCAATCGCGCCGAAACGCGTTTGCTGCGACCACCAAATTGCTTGCGCATTTAGTGGCTCCGGGGCTTGCCTATCAATCAGGGGACTAGACCTAGTCCGCGTACATCTTCGCGCTCCCCAACAAGCTCCTCAGTCGTGAGTCGGATGCGCTCTGCGCTAAACGCGTCATGCTCGAGCCCCTCGACAACCTTCCAGTTGCCTGAGCCGTCTGAAGAAACCGGGAACCCAAACTGGAGCCCTTCAGGGACTCCATACTCACCGTTGCTAACGACTGCGAGCGAAGCGAAACCCCCAGCCGGCGTCTCTCGCCATACTGAGTTAACGGAGTCAATCGCTGCATTCGCAGCAGAGGCTGCTGATGATGCGCCGCGCGCCTCGATGATCTTCGCGCCACGTTGCTGGATTGTCGTCAAGAACTCGCCCTCTAGCCATGCGCGGTCTGTAATGACATCGGTCGCCGGCTTGCCGCCGATGAGAGCGTTCCCAAAGTCAGGGAACTGCGTTGCCGAGTGGTTCCCCCATACCGCGATATTTGTTACTGCATCTACCGAGACGCCGGCCTTCTTAGCTAGCTGCGTCTGCGCACGGTTCTGATCGAGTCGAGTCATAGCGAACCACCGGTCTGCTGGGACATCAGGTGCGTTCGAGCGCGCAATAAGGCAGTTCGTGTTACACGGGTTTCCAACAACAAGAACTCGAATATCGCTACTGGCGTGAGCATTGATTGCCTCGCCCTGTGGCTTGAAGATTCCACCGTTGATCTGGAGTAGGTCCCCGCGCTCCATACCGGCCTTACGTGGGATCGATCCAACGAGCATCGCCCATGAGGATCCGTCGAACGCTGTCTTAAGGTCTGTGGTCCCCTCGACTCCGGCTAAGAGCGGGAAGGCGCAGTCATCAAGCTCCATGATTACGCCCTCAAGCGCTTTCATGCCAGGCTCGATCTCAAGGAGTCGAAGCACTACTGGCTGGTCGGGTCCGAGTAACTGCCCGGAGGCGATACGGAAGAGGAGGGCGTAGCCAATCTGTCCTGCTGCGCCGGTGACTGTTATATGAACGGGGGTTTTAGAAGCCATACGTGGAATCTATCCCCGAGGAGTGATTTCCCCCGAAAATCTGCTGCCTAGTTCTGCTTGAGCCGCTGATTAACTCGAACCCCCAACTCGAGATCTGTGGACTTCTGCAAATTTATGTAGTTGATAGGAGAAGGGCCCTAGCCTCACCGAGGCGGGCGATTCTCTCCGCTGCGCCCTCGAGATCTCCACCATGGTCGGGGTGAGCGGAGCGCAGGAGGCGCCGGTATCTGCGCTGAATCTCTCTTCGGTCGATCTTGGCACCTGGGCCCATTCCAAGTACCTCCATTGCCCATCTGGACTCGACATCCACGCCGATCCAGCCCTCCTGAATCATCCGCTCCTGCGTATCCCAGGCCCCGGGATCACTCACAGAGCCGGCAACAGCCTCCGCCGGGCGCGCCATTCCAGGGCGGTCGCCTGCAACCCCTCGCTCAAGGAGCCTTACTCTCAGGCCTCGAGCCTGTACTCCTCGTCGCTTCATAGCCGTTCGAAAACAGGCCATGAATGGATCTCTATTGATGGCAGGAATCTGAGCGATGGCTATCAACATGCCGAGCACTTGGGTCTCAGGCCGCGCATGCACATCTATCTCGACGATGATCCCGACGCCGTCGTCTAGGAGGCGGTGCCTCGATCTATCGAGCCCATGGGTATCAGACTGCAGTCTGTGTTGGAGATGTATCGATGGGATCTCAAGGCTCTCTGTAGAGATTGCAGTGAGGAGGCCCTCAATCTCTTTGTATTTCTCTTTCGCTATACGGCTGATGAACTCAGTTGAGACGGCACCTATGAGGTCGGGCCCCGCTGATCCAACCAAGGTTGGAAGATATGAAGGGTCAATAGCAACTCGACGCGTCGGCATATGCAGGCGCGTGTGCCGAATATTTAGCTCGGCGAGTACAACCGCGTTCATTACATCCGGTCTACGACAGCCTGTGCAAACTCGGAGGTCTTGACCTCGTGCGCGCCCTCCATTAGGCGTGCGAAGTCATAGGTGACGACCTTGTCCGCGATCGCGGCCTCGATGCCCGCAACGATCATCTCTGCTGCTGCATTCCATCCAAGGTGCTCAAGCATCATTACGCCAGAAAGAATGACCGATCCGGGGTTGACCTTGTCTTGGCCTGCGTACTTAGGAGCGGTTCCGTGAGTCGCCTCAAAAATTCCGTGTCCAGTGACGTAGTTAATGTTTCCACCCGGAGCGATACCGATACCACCGACCTGTGCTGCGAGAGCATCGGAGAGGTAGTCGCCGTTTAGGTTCATCGTTGCGATGACATCAAACTCCTCTGGACGAGTGAGCACCTGCTGGAGTGTGATGTCCGCGATTGAGTCTTTTACAAGGATTTTGTCGCCTGGATCTCCACCACAGTCGTCCCATCCGACGGCAACATCAGCAAACTCATCGCGCACGACTTCATACCCATAATTGCGGAACGCGCCCTCGGTGAACTTCATGATGTTGCCCTTATGGACAAGCGTCACAGACTTGCGACCACTCGTCTTTGCATACTCAAGCGACGCACGAATTAGGCGCTTGGATCCAAACTCTGAGATCGGCTTTACGCCAACCCCAGATCCCGGACGGATCTCCCAACCGAATTCCTCTCGGCAGAACTCAAGGAGGCGAGTAGCTTCGCTGCTTCCACCCTCAAGTTCGAAACCTGCGTAAACGTCCTCCGTGTTTTCGCGGAAGATGACCATGTCGACAAGCTCTGGTCGCTTCACTGGACTTGGCACACCCTGGAACCAACGCACCGGACGAAGACATACGTAGAGGTCGAGGAGTTGGCGAAGAGCAACATTGAGGCTTCGTATGCCGCCACCGATTGGAGTTGTTAACGGACCCTTTATCCCAATGAGGTGTTCGTTAAAAGATGCGACCGTCTCGTCTGGGAGCCAGTTACCAGTCTGGTTAAATGCTTTCTCGCCAGCTAGTACCTCAAGCCAAGAAATTTTGCGCTTGCCGCCGAATGCTTTCTCGACAGCTGCATCGAGTACCAACTGCGCCGCAGGCCAAATGTCGACTCCGGTGCCATCACCCTCAATGAATGGGATGATCGGCTGATCGGGGACGTTTAGTACTCCATTAGTGAGCGTTATCTTCTCGGGCATCTCGTGCATCCTTGTTTTGGTTTGATATTGATGTTCTGAAATATCGAGTTCTTAAATATCGAGTTCTTCTCAGCCGACAGTTACTGCTACTAAGAAATGACTGCCACTAGGAGAGTCAGCGCATATACGGCTGCGATTCCCCCCATCATGACCCAGAGAGTGCTACGACCTAGGGGTCGGGGGCGTTCTGGGGCGTCGTTTGCTAGCCAGAGGTGGCAGCAGGTGCAGCGATCGTCGCCAGGGGGGATGAACTTGTCGCAGATTATGCAGTGCTCTGGTTCGAGGGCCCTATCGCTTGGGTTTGGCGGGAGGTAGCCCTCAAGAGGCCCGGTCATGGCGCCCCGGCGCTTCGCTCTGCGGCCGCCACCGCGTTTGAGAGAAGCATTGCCCTAGTTGTTGGCCCGACTCCTCCTATGCGCGGCGTGATCCACCCTGCAACCTCGGCACACGCCTCGTCGATATCTGGGATGAGGCGACGACCTTCTCCAAAACTTATTCCGGCGCTCACAAGAGCTGCGCCCGGTTTGACCATGTCGGGGGTAACAACAGACGGGCTACCGACGGCGGAGATCAGAATATCTGCCTGACGCGTGTAGTAGCTCAGGTCAGGTACTCCTGTATGAATAACCGTTACTGCAGCATTGGCGTGAGCGCGTTTTAGCGCTAGCAGATTCGCTAGCGGGCGACCGATCGTCAGACCACGCCCGATGATCACAACATGCTTGCCCTCAATCTCCACGCCGTTGAATGCGAGTAGCGCTTGAATGCCTGCAGGCGTGCAAGGGATCGGAGCGTTGGAGCCCATAACAAGGCGACCGAGGTTTACGGGGTGGAGTCCATCTGCATCTTTACTCGGGTCAATCGCGAGTAGCGCTGCCTCATCATCAAGGCCATTTGGAAGGGGCAGTTGAACAATAAACCCATCTATTTCAGGGTTCACGTTGCAGCGGTTTATCGCTGCAATAACATCAGCCTGCGATGAGGTGGCCGGGAGATCCTCGCGGAATGAGTTGATTCCGATCTCTGCACAATCTTCGTGTTTCATTCGAACATACGCTGCGCTGTTTAGGTCTTCGCCCACAAGAACTGTTGCAAGTCCCGGGGTGACGCCGCGTTCACCTAATGCGAGCGTTCGTGCGTGGAGATCCGCTTTGACATGGTTAAGGAAAGCATTGCCATCGAGCAGAGATGCAGTCACGTTTTGCTCCTCAATAGGTTCTTCACAATCTCAAAATCTAATTCACCATGTAGCCGGGCGTTAATGCAAGAAATGCCGCTCGCCTGTAAAGATCATTGCCAAGCCGAGTTCGTCTGCTCTCGCTATGACGGCATCATCCCTGACTGACCCGCCTGGCTGAACAACTACAGCTACGCCGGAGCTCGCTGCCGCCTCAACTCCATCCGGGAAAGGATAGAAGGCGTCACTAGCGCATGCTCCACCTGCGGCTCGGCCTGCAGCCTTCTTCGCTGCGATCTCTCCAGACTCGACACGGTTCTGTTGGCCAGCGCCGATTCCTACTGCCTGCCCACTACGAGCAAGCACAATCGCATTGGACTTCACATGGCCACAGACGCGCCACGCGAACTCTGCATCGGCCCACTGCTCCTCGGTTGGGGTCGCTTTAGTAACTACGCGCCAATCATCTCTTGAGGAGATAAAACTGTGGGCCTCCTGAACCAAGAAGCCACCGGATATTTGGCGAAGATGTAGCGCATCGCTCCCCGGAGCAGTCGCTTGGAGCAGTCGAGTATTTTTTCGCTTCTTGCGAAGGATGTCCAGTGTTCCATCTTCAAAACCGGGTGCTATCACGAGATCAGCCTGAGGCCCCTCGGCCATTGCAGCGGCAGTCTTCATATCGAGCGGACGATTCAGCGCAATGATCCCGCCGAACGCCGATCGCTCGTCACAAGCAAGAGCTCGCTCGTAGGCCGTAACTAGATCTGGTGCCGTTGCTGCGCCACAGGGATTGGCGTGCTTAATGATCGCTACTGCGGCTTCATTACCGAGGTCGTGAGCAAGTTGCCACGCTGCTTCGGTGTCGTAAATGTTGAGGTATGAAAGCGCAACACCGCCGTGCTGAATGACAGCGTCCCACCAAGAGGTCTCATTCACGCGGCGGTAGCGCGCCCCCTCTTGATGCGGGTTCTCCCCATACCTAAGAACCTCATCAGTTCGTGTGAGCGGGATAACAAGGTGACGAGGAAGAGCTTCATCACGTTGCAGCCAAGCAACGATCGCTGCGTCATACGCGGCGGTGTGGGCAAATGCCTCAAGCGCCAAAGCTTTGCGCGTTGGCTCCGTCAATGACCCGCGCTCGTTGAGCTCTGCAAGAACTTGGTCATACTGATCCGGGCTAGTTAGCACACCTATCCACGCGTGATTCTTCGCAGCAGCCCGAACCATGGCAGGGCCGCCAATGTCAATCATCTCGATACCTGGTTGCGCTCCGAATGGGTAAAGATTTACAACGACAAGGTCAAAGGGGTCGATCTCGAAGCGCTCAAGGTCCTCTAGGTGCGACGCCTTGGATCGATCAGCAAGTATCCCGCCGTGAATCTTGGGGTGGAGTGTCACAACTCTGTGGTCGAACATCTCAGGAGCACCGGTAACGGCCTCGACCGATGTGACCTCGACTCCTGCTTCCTGCAGAACGCGTGCGGTGCCACCAGAAGAGACGAGCTCTACACCCGCGGAGCGCAGACCTTTTGCGAAATCAATTAGTCCAGATTTGTCATAGACACTCAGTAGCGCGCGCATATCAGATTGACCCCTCAGTTTTTTGATTCGATTCATTAACTAGCCCGCGAAGAACCATCGGATACAGACGTCGCTCAATTTCCTTTATCCGTTCGTGCAATGTTGCAACAGTCTCGCCTTCGTATATTGGTAAAGCTTCTTGAGCCAAGATAGGCCCTTCGTCTACCAAAGCGGTAGCGATATGAACTGTGCAGCCTGTCTCTGATACTCCAGCCCGAAGAGCGTCGTCCACCGCGTGCCAACCCTTGAAATCTGGAAGCAACGATGGATGGGTGTTGATGATTCGATCTGGGAAGGCATCAAAGATTGCCCGGCCAAGAATGGTTCCAAATCCAGCCATTGCGACAAGATCTATACCGGCTGTCTGAAGTGAGGTGATGACTTGCTCGGTATAAGCATCCCGGTCAAAGTCTCCAGCGAAAGAACCGCGCTCGACGAGTGACGTTGCGATCTGAGCTTCTTGGGCCCGTGTCAAAGCGGCGCATTCTCGATCTGCGATAACTAGCGCAATTGGGAGTTCAGCCTCAATTAGGGACTGCAAAATTGTCCCGGTTCCCGATGCCATCACTGCAATCTGCACGCCTCGGAACCTACCCCGAGCAGACGACTTATGGGGGACTAGCACCCTTGGGGAGAGGTCGGAGAGGCGTGGTGGAACCCGGTCGGCTGGTGAGAAATACTCCGCACAGGGACCGAGACCTTTACGGACGGCATTAGAGGGTGCTCGCCGATTTAGAAAACGACAGGCCTACCCCCTCAGCCCTGTCGCGCCGAATCGGCGGCCGATTCGGCGCGACAGGGCTGGGGGTCCCTTGCTGCCCAATTTGGTTTTGCTGTCACAGTCGACGCTTACCCTCCTCACCTAGGCCCCAACGCCATAGCTTCCCCCCTCTGATCTGCGACTGCGACATAGCAAAGAGGCCAAAAATGACGCGTTACCGTCCATTCTCACAACCTGGGCGCCGGGAGATTTATCTTCGCCAGGCAACCCTGATCGCATCAGCCGAGTTACTTGAGCAATGCCACCGAGACACAGCAAGCGCAATGGCGAAGATACGCATTGAGCTTGGCGAGTTGCGTCACCTGCTCCACCCGCCGAATGGGGAGTTCGGGAGCGACCGCGGGCGTCGACCTCGCATCCCAGGCCCTGCACCGATTGGCCCTCCTGCCGATCCGGCAATTCACGCATGGGGAAAACATCTCAGGTTCGCGGCACTAGCGGTTCTAGCGCGCGAGCAGCGCCCTCTGACTCTTCCCGAGATCCATAGAGCTCTACATGCGAATGGTTACCGGCTCCATAATTTCGGAAGCGTTAAACAACTTGCAGATGCTCTCGGCTACGAGCACGACATAGGCAGGGCGCGCCGAGTGGCTCGAGGCATATATGAGATTGGGGAGCTATCGCCATACGAGCGTCGTCGCGTCCTTTCAGACGCGGCGACCCCTAAAGATGTAACTCAAATCCCACCTGAGCAATCAGGCGAAGACCAGATTAACTATCCGTACTCATATCCGGATAGCGCATCAGAGTTTGGCGACGACCTGGGCCATGAGATCTCCGGCCTCAGTTGGGTTCATACCGACGAGAGCTCCAGCGTCACGCAGGGCCTCCATCTTGGCGTCGGCAGTACCTTTCCCGCCCGAGACGATTGCACCAGCATGCCCCATCTTCTTTCCAGGAGGCGCCGTCACCCCTGCAATGTAAGCAACAACCGGCTTGTCCATCTGCGTGCGAATGAACTCCGCGGCCTCCTCCTCGGCAGAGCCGCCAATCTCTCCGATCATCATGACCGCGAGAGTCTCAGGGTCATCTTGAAAGGCGCGAAGGCAGTCAATGTGACTAGTCCCAGGGACAGGGTCTCCACCGATACCGACACAGGTTGTTACACCGATGTCTTTCTGCTTAAGTTCGTAGAGCGCTTGGTAGGTAAGCGTGCCGGAACGACTAACAATTCCAACAGGCCCTCCTGCCTTTGCAATATGACCGGCGGTGATACCGATGTTGGCTTTCCCTGGGCTAATGATTCCGGGGCAGTTTGGTCCGAGAAGCTGAACGTTCGGGTATTTCTGGCGAAGCTCATTGAAGAACCAAGCCTCGTCATGCGCTGGAACACCCTCGGTAATTACAACGATGAACTCGATTCCACCCTCAGCAGCCTCCATTACCGCGGCCTTAACTCCAGGAGCGGGAATGAATATGCAAGAAGCAGTCGCACCTGTAGCACTTACAGCATCGGCAACAGTTGCAAATACAGGGATGCCGTCTACGTCAGTCCCAGCCTTCTTGGGGCTAGTACCGGCGACAACCTGTGTTCCGTACTCACGGTTGAGCAAGCCATAAAAACGCCCTTGCGAACCAGTAAGTCCTTGGTAAACGACTTTGGTGTTCTCGTCAACAAAAATACTCATGATGAAGCCTTTCCTGCGAGCTCGACTGCGCAGCGCGCTGCTTCGAGCATGGTGGGCTGCATCTGCAGTCGGTCTGAGAGGTGCGGTTTGAGAATCTCTCGACCCTCATCCGCGTTTGTTCCATCAAGGCGAATCACGATAGGTGCCTCAATCGTTACTCGAGTTAGAGCCTCGAGTATTCCTTTGGCAACTTCATCGCCCTTTGTGATGCCACCAAAAATATTGATGAAGATTGATCGAACATTCGTGTCGGAGACAATTACCTCGAGTGCGCCCGCCATTACATCCGCGTTTGCACCGCCACCAATATCAAGGAAGTTGGCAGGGGTGCCGCCGACCTGATTGATGATGTCGATCGTGCTCATTGCAAGCCCTGCGCCATTAGCGATAACCCCAACCGAGCCATCAAGACCGACATACTGCAGGCCCTTCTTATGGGCTGCGAGTTCGCGCTCGTCACGGTGCTGAATGGCGTCATACTGCTCGTAGTCAGGGTGACGGAAGAGAGCATTGTCGTCGAGCGTTACCTTGGCGTCGAGAGCATGAACTTTGCCCTCAGGTGTAAGAATCAGCGGGTTAATCTCGACCAAGTCAGCGTCGGCATCAACGTAGACCTTGTAGAGCTTCATGAGAATATCGACAGCGCCCTCGGTAGCGGCAGGATTGAGCGCAGCACGCTTTACCCACTCGCGACAGGCCTCTTCGCTGAGCCCAATCACAGGGTCGACTTGGATCTTCGCTATCGCATCAGGGTTCTCGTCAGCAACTTGCTCGATCTCTACGCCACCCTGTGCTGAGAGCATTCCAAGGTAAGCCTTAGCGGAGCGGTCAAGGGTAAACGAGGCGTAGTACTCCTCGGCAATATCACTTGCCTTCTCCATCCAAACGGTGCCAACAATGTGGCCCTTAATGTCTAGACCAAGAATGCTCGTCGCGTATTCACGCGCCTCTGCGCTGTTGTTAGCGAGCTTCACGCCGCCTGCCTTGCCACGTCCGCCGGTAAGGACCTGAGCCTTTACAACGACCGGGTAGCCAAGACGATCAGCCGCTGCAACAGCGTCCTCAACATTCTGAACTGCTTCACCCGGAGACACGGGAATCCCGTAGCTTCCAAATAGTAATTTTCCTTGGTACTCGAATAAATCCACAGGGCTCCTTGAGCGTCAGGTGGGCGGCTGCAGCATGTGCAGATAACTTGGTAACAGGTATTTCATTATGCGAGGTACGAATCAGCTGGAGTGCTGCCTCTCCCTCTCATCTAAGGCGCCCTCTAACCAATCACTAATCGATTGGAGAGGAGCCCCCGGCGTGAACAAAGCAGCAACACCTTGCTCGCGAAGTATTGGAATATCGGCCTCAGGGATAATTCCACCACCGAAAACAAGCACCTCTGGAATGTCTCGCTCGCGTAAGTTCTCAATCACGCGGGGAAACAGAGTTAGGTGTGCCCCGGAGAGGAGCGAGATCCCTACCGCATCGGCATCCTCTTGTAATGCGGTCTCGGCAATCTGCTCCGGGGTCTGATGAAGACCCGTGTAGATAACCTCAAACCCGGCATCACGAAGCGCCCGAGCGATGACTTTTGCACCGCGATCATGGCCATCAAGACCAGGCTTCGCGATGACGACGCGGTAGCGCCGTTCCATGGGCTTCCTCCGACTCAAATGGCGATGGTGGGAAACACCTGTTCCCGCACCTATTTGCGTTGAGCACCCTAGTTACGCAGGCCCTCCCCTCACCAACGCGGGGCGAATCTAACTATTTGTGGCCCCCAACAAAGCAATAACTATCCTCCCCGGCTGGCTACTAAGGCCCCATCGCGGTAAACCCATGGTGTGAATCAACCCCTGCGCCCTGGCTCCCCACCAACCCAGACCAAGGCAACACGAGGAGACATTCGATTCCTCGTCACCACTGCCCTTGCCATAGTGGTCATCGGTTGCTCCATCGCAGCGATCCTCTGGGTCCTCACTGGACGAAGCGGAGACCCTAAGGGGGACTCAAAGAAGACCACTGTCTTCTCTGCCGGGGAGGCCAAGGCCCTCGAGACACAGATTGAAGAGGGAGGCCCTGTCTTCTTTGCAGATGTGCTCGCAGGCTCAAAAGGCTTCTGGCTCGACTCCGAGAACGGCAAGCTTGTTGCGCTCTCGGTCAACGCTCCAAGAAAGAAAGACTGCTCCGTACGCTGGCGTGGCTCAATCGGGAACTATGTCGACTGCGACAAGGTCGATTACAAGTCGGTCCAACTGCTCCGCTTTCAGAGCAACGTCGCTGATACCGGCAAAGAAAAGGGCCTATTCATCGTCGATCTCAGGCAACCCATGCCCGCTATCGAGGCACCGCCTCGCTGAAGACGCAGAGACTTTAAATCTTGGTAATCGGTGCCCATGCGAGGAGGAGTCGCTTCTCTCCTGAACTTGGGAAACGGATCAAGACCTCGGCTTTGTCTCCGGTTCCGAACACGTCGAGGATCACGCCCTCGCCAAACTTCTCGTGCATCACATCATCGCCGACGCGAAGCCCTATTTCCTGAGCACCCCGCGCACCAGCCGGAGGCGTCGGGACTGAGTAGGGGCCATCATCGGAGCCTTTAGCCTCACGCCCTCCAGTGAAGGACGACCCGCTCAACGAATCCCTGCGCGATCCTGCGCTCGCACTACGAAGCGCTCCACGCACCACAGCATCCCGAGAGCTCCCAAGCCCACCGCTACTCATTCGGCGCTCCTCACCGAGTTGGTGAATGAGCTCCTCTGGGATCTCATCTAAGAACCTGCTCGGCGGGTTGTAATTGGTAGCCCCAAAGAGTTGCCGGCTCCACGCATGCGTTAAGTAGAGGCGCTCACGAGCACGCGTAATCCCGACATAACAAAGCCTGCGCTCCTCCTCCATCTCCTCAGGATCCACTAACGATCGCCATCCTGGGAAGACGCCATCCTCTAACCCAGTTAGGAACACGACTGGAAACTCGAGGCCCTTCGCTCCGTGGAGCGTCATCAGGGTCACCGCTGCGGTCTCGCCATCCACGACATCAAGGTCAGTGACCAGCGATACGGCCTCAAGGAAAGCCTGAACTCGTGCGATCCCAACTACGACCTCAGCTGAGCCGTTCTCGCCCTCCCCCTCTGCAAGATCTAGGCCAGCGATCGCGCCGAGTACCCCAAGGTCACCGCGCTCAACATGCAGATCAAAGTCTCGTGCAGCGCCCACCAACTCGGCGAGGTTCTCGCGTCGACCCTCAGACTCAATGGTCCGTTCAGCCTCTAATTCGGCCAAATAACCAGTGCCAGCAAGAATCATCTCGATGGCTTTGGCGACACCGAAATCTTCCTCGTCCTCAACGGATTTCATAACGGCGAGCAACTGAGTAACACCAGTCAAGGCCTTGCCAGTAAGGCCGGCGCTCGAACCTGCCACAAGCCCTTCGCGAAAAGTAACACCTGCGCCGCTTCGGTACATATCGACTTTGCGAACAGAGGTATCGCCGACTCCGCGTTTTGGAACATTGACGATTCGCTTCCACGCAACCTCGTCATCAGGATTCACTAGCGCTCGCAAGTAGCCCAGAACATCCTTCACCTCGCGTCGGTCATAGAACTTCGTACCGCCGATCACGCGATATGGCACTCCGTTGCGAACAAGCTTCTCCTCGATCACGCGGCTCTGCGCGTTGGTTCGGTAGAAGATCGCGATCTCGCTATGGCGCACTCCATCGGTATCGATCAAACGCTGCAACTCATTGGCAATGTACGAAGCCTCGTCCTGCTCATCCTCGGCCAAGTACCGCAGAATGAGCTCGCCGCCTAGTTGCTCTGTCCATAGGCGCTTAGGGCTGCGTCCAGGGTTGTTTGAGATGACCGCGTTCGCGGCAGAGAGAATATTTTGAGTAGAGCGGTAATTCTGCTCAAGCACAATCGTCGAGAGGTTTGGGAAGGCCTTCTCAAAGCGCTGAATGTTTCTGTAATCCGCACCACGAAACTTATAGATCGCCTGATCTGCATCCCCCACACCCATCACAGCTTTGTGATCCTCGGCGAGCATCCGAACGATCTCCCACTGAGCAAGGTTGGTGTCTTGGAACTCGTCAACGAGCACGTGTTTAAACCGCTCCCGCCAACGCTTCAAAGCCTCTGGACTCTCGCGAAAAAGGCGAACTACGAGCAGTAGAAGATCATCAAAGTCAACAGCCGAGGCCTCAGCAAGGCGTCGCTGGTACTCGACATATACCTCGGCCTGCCGAATCTCAATAGCATCGCTGGCAGATTCACGCGCCATAGAGGCAGTTATCAGATCATTCTTCTTAGACGAAATTGCATTATGTAGAGAGCGCGACGTAAAGCGCTTTGGATCTAGGTCCAAGTCTTTGCGCACATAATCAACGAGGCGCAGCGCATCGGCCTGGTCGTAGATCGAGAACTCCTTGCGGTATCCAAGCAGCCCTGCATCTTGGCGAAGGATGCGTGCACACGAGGAGTGAAATGTGGATACCCACATGCGGTTGGCCTGTGGACCGACTAACTCGACAACTCGATCGCGCATCTCTCCGGCTGCCTTATTCGTGAAGGTCAGCGCGAGGATCTCATTTCGCCATACGCCGTGCTCGGCGAGCAGCCAAGCAATGCGGTGCGTAAGAACTCGAGTCTTGCCCGAGCCTGCACCGGCAATTACAAGTACCGGTCCATCGGGTGCCATGACAGCCTCTCTCTGAACCGGGTTGAGGCCTCTTAAAAGTGGATGGTCTGCCGCTGAGTCAGTCATGGGGAGACAATCGTACATGTGTTCGATCCCCCATCTCGGAGTCTTGGGGCGATCAATGCCTAGATTGGGCAGGAACAATGAGCACTCTGGAGTAGCAGTGATAGATCCAAAGTTAAAGCGAGCCCTCGGGCAGGCAGCGAAGGGCGTCGAGATCGTCGCAGCAACACATGACGGCGTAACTCGTGGATATACCTCGCACTGGGTAAGCCAGATTGCTTTTGAGGAGCCCATCGTGATGGCGAGCGTCTCGCCCAAGCACGATACCTATCCGCTCATGATCGCGAGCGGTGCTTTTACTGTCTCGTTTCTAGCGGGAGACCAGATCGATATCGGTCAGTATTTCTCGTACCCTGCACACCGATTTCACTACATCGCTCCGGAGTACCTGACCGAGGTAAACGGCCATCCAGTTGTTCCCGACTCTCTCTCGTGGATTCACTGTGAGATTTTCGAGACTAAAGAGATGGGTGACCATGTGCTGCTATTCGCTCGTGTAACCGATTTTGGTTATGGCAGACTAAAAGAGTCTCCTCTTATCTACTCATCCCGCCATGGTTGGCGCGTAGCCAACGACAAGGCACGAACCCCCGGCGAGAGCCCAAGAGATGCATTGCTAGCGCGCGTTGCTGCTGCAGGCTTCGATACAAGCGCCGCAGGCTCGGACGAAGAGGACTGATCGAGAGCGCTTACTCCCACTCAATCGTGCCAGGCGGCTTCGAGGTGATGTCGTAGGCAACACGATTGATACCCGGCACCTCGTTGATTACACGAGAAGCGATGCGCTCAAGTACGTCATAGGGAATGCGCGCCCAGTCTGCTGTCATCGCGTCGTCAGAGGTAACCGCACGCACAATAAGCGGATAAGCGTATGTGCGGTCATCACCCATCACACCGACTGTGCGCACCGCCGGCAGCACTGCAAAAGACTGCCAAATCTCTCGGTAAAGGCCAGCGCGCTTTATCTCTTCGATAACTACTGCATCAGCCTCTTGAAGAATCTTCACGCGCTCTGGAGTGATGTCTCCGATAATGCGAACAGCAAGCCCTGGACCCGGGAACGGCTGGCGCCACACGATGTCCTCAGGTAGGCCGAGCTCCTCGCCGACGGCGCGTACCTCATCTTTGAATAGTTGTCGCAGTGGCTCTACTAGTTCGAAGGCCATGTCGTCAGGGAGTCCGCCGACATTGTGATGGCTCTTTATAACGGCGTTCTCTGCTCCGCCCGACTCCACGATGTCTGGGTAGAGAGTTCCCTGGACAAGGTAAGCAGCGTCGTCAAGGTCACGCGCTGCCTCCTCAAAAATACGGATGAAGAGCTCTCCAATAATCTTTCGCTTCGTCTCTGGCTCCGTCACTCCAGCTAGAGCGTTTAAGAAACGGTCAGCGGCTTTGACGTGTATTAACTCAACATGGAACTGAGCCCTAAAAGTCTCCTCGACCTGCTCCGCCTCATTGAGGCGTAAGAGCCCAGTATCAACGAAGACGCAGGTGAGCTGGTCGCCGATCGCTTTGTGCACAAGTGCTGCGGCGACTGCAGAGTCAACTCCACCTGAGAGACCACAGATCACACGCGCATCGCCCACCTGAGCGCGAATCGCATCAACTTGCTGCTCAATGATTGACGTATTGGTCCATGTCGGCCGACAACCTGCAGCCTCGTAGAGAAAACGCTTAAGCATGTCTTGGCCGAATGGAGAGTGAGCAACCTCTGGGTGGAACTGCACCCCAAAAAGCGAGCGCTCCCTGTTCTCAAATGCGGCTGAAGGAGTCCCAGGGGTCGTTGCAGTTGTGATGAAACCAGGAGGAGGAGCGACTATTGAGTCGCCATGACTCATCCAGACTTCTTGCTCGCCTGGCAGATCAGAGAAGAGCAGCGTCGAGACCCCAGGTGCAACCGTTAATCCAGCTCGCCCGTACTCTCCGCTACCTATATGGGCTACCTCGCCACCGAGGTCGCGAGCCATGAGTTGACCGCCGTAACAGATCCCGAGAATCGGTACACCGGCGTCGTAGATGGCTGGATCAATTGTCGGTGCGCCATCTGCATAGACAGATGAAGGCCCCCCGGAGAAAATGATCGCCTTGGGCCTGCGCTCAAGCATCTCCGCGACAGGCATGCGACGCGAAACTATCTCTGAGTAAACATGTGCCTCGCGAACGCGTCGCGCAATTAACTGTGCGTACTGCGCGCCGAAGTCGACAACGAGGACGGTGTCGTATCCGTACTCGTCGGTCACTGCTCTCTACCTACCGACCCATTCCGATTCCCTGAGCTCGCTGAAGGGACTTGCCCTCAGTTTGAAGCGCAGGTGCAACCATGACCTCGGCCTTCTGGAACTCCTTCACGGTCTCATAGCCAGTAGTGGCCATTGAGGTGCGTAAAGCTCCAAAGAGATTGAGGGTTCCATCATTCTCATGGGCTGGTCCGAGAACGATCTCTTCAAGCGTTGCTTTCTGACCGGCGTAAACGCGTGCTCCGCGGGGCAGAGTCGGGTGGAATGTAGCCATTCCCCAGTGGTATCCGCGCCCGGGCGCCTCATGCGCACTCGCAAGCGGAGAACCGATCATCACAGCATCTGCACCACAGGCTATGGCCTTAGCTACATCGCCACCTGTTCTCATTCCACCATCAGCAATGACATGTACGTACACGCCAGTCTCGTCAAGATGACGAATTCGCGCGCCCGCTGCGTCTGCGATCGCCGTTGCTTGCGGAACGCCAATACCAAGAACTCCGCGACTTGTGCATGCATGGCCAGGGCCAACTCCGACAAGTACGCCGACCGCGCCAGTGCGCATCAAGTGCAGTGCGGTTGAGTAAGACGCGCATCCACCAACGATTATCGGGAGATCAAACTCGCGAATGAACTTCTTCAAGTTCAGCGGCTGACGATCTGGGTGCTTCGAGACATGCTCCGCCGAGACAACAGTTCCTTGAATAACAAGAATGTCGAGCTCTGCCTCAAGGACAAAACCTGCGAACTGCTCAACGCGCTGCGGCGTCAAAGATGCACATGCAACTGCGCCTGCGTCTTTGATCTCGCGAATGCGCCTCACAATTAGCTCTTCTTTAACCGGCTCCATGTAGACCTGCTGCATGCGGGCCGTGGCCTTCTCGGCATCGAGGTGAGAGATCTCCTCAAGAATCGAGTCTGTGTCCTCGTAGCGTGTCCATAGGCCCTCGAGGTTTAAACAGGCAACGCCGCCGAGGCGACCAATCTCGATTGCAGTGGCAGGAGAGACCACACCATCCATGGCGGAGGCCATGAAGGGCAGGTCAAATGAGAAGGCGTCGAGATCCCAGGAGACGTCTACATCCTCAGGATCGCGCGTGCGCCTGCTCGGCACAATTGCGATGTCGTCGAACCCATAGGCTCTACGACCAGATTTTCCGATCCCAATTTCTATCTCCACCGAGAGCACTCCCATCCGCCGGCTGAATCTCCAATCCTACTTCGCAGCGTCCCTTGGCAGTCGGGTCCAACGCCGCATCTGTCTTCGGCGAGTCTCGTGACGGGGGCCTACAACGAGGTCAAGGCATCTAGCAGGCCGGTGAGGATCCGTGCCGTTGCACCCCATACCGTCTCATTCTCAAGCAAATAGAAGGACATATCGAACTCCTCTCCCCAAAGGTCCCATCGCTCAGAGTGCCACGTCTCTGGGTGGAGGAGTTCGGAGAGAGCGACTGTAAATACTGCCTCAACCTCTCGAGGGTCAGGGAGCAAGGGTGGTCGCTCTGAAATGAATCCCACGAAGGGCGTGATCGCAAATGCTCCCTTGACCGTGCCGATGGTCGGCAACTCGGCGAGAACCTCAACTGACTCAGGCCTAATCCCGACCTCCTCGTGAGCCTCCCGCAAGGCAGTCTCACGCAGGTTCGAGTCGTTAGAACTTCGATTTCCTCCAGGGAACGAAATCTCGCCCTTATGCGATGGAGCCGACTCTGGGCGCTTCATCAGCACTAAGTGGGTCTCTCCATCCTCGGGGAAGAGCGCCACCAGGACAGCGGCCGGGCGCGCATCTACCAAGGCAGTTGGGACTCCAAGCGGGCGCTCAAGCGCAATGCAGCGCTCTCGGACCCAGACTGGATCCAGAACCCGATCCTCGTCACCGAGGTGGCGCCAAGGGGCGGGACCTCCCGGGCGGGTACCCGCTGGTCTAGGAATTATCTGTTTTCCTCCACGGAGAGGCGGTGAGATGCTCACCGCTGGCAGACTAGCGACCCTCACCGCTCCAGACCACTAATACCAGACCACCTACAACAAAGGAACTCCGATGGCCACTTCATACAACTTCGCTACAGCATGGGAGTCGATCTCGGACGCAACCCCGAACGCGCGTGCCCTGATTCAGGGAGAGCGCAGCGTTACGTGGGCTGAGTTTGATGAACGCTCCGCGCGTCTCGCCGGTGCGCTTACATCGCTCGGAGTAAACGCGGGAGCGAAGGTCGCGTCATACCTCTACAACTCAAATGAATATCTCGAGGGCATCTTCGCAACTTGGAAGCTTCGCGGTGCTCCGGTCAATGTTAACTACCGATACCTCGAGGAAGAACTCATCTACCTTCTTGAGAACTCAGACGCAGAGGTTCTTCTATTTCATGGTGTCCTCAGCACGCACGTAGCTAGCGTCATGGATCGCGTCAAGAATGTAAAAGTATTTGTTCAGGTTGATGACGGCCACCCGCTTATTGATGGTGCCCATGCCTATGAGGATCTGATCGCTAACGCCACGCCCATGGAGCGGGTCGAGCGTGACGGCGAAGACCTATACATCCTCTACACAGGCGGAACCACCGGAATGCCCAAGGGCGTGATGTGGCGTGTTGATGACCTATACCGCGCACTCGTTCCTTCAGTGCTCTCGTTATCAGGCATCGGCGCACCAGAGCAGAACGAAGAGCATGGAGAGATAGCGCTCAAGGTTGCGGAGAAGGGCAACACAGCTACACATCTTCCAGCCTCTCCGCTCATGCACGGAACCGGGTTCATGACCTCACTCCAGTCGCTTACTGCTGGGGGCTCTGTATGCACGCTTGAGCAGCGCAACTTCAGCGCAACCGAGTTATGGGAAGCAGTCGAGACAGCAAAAGTTACGCAGATGGCAATTGTTGGCGACGCGTTTGGAAAGCCGATGGTTGCAGCGCTAGAGGAGGCGGAGGCCCGAGGCAAGACCTACGACCTCTCATCACTCCGGATGCTCATCTCGTCGGGCGTGATGTGGACAGCGCCAGTCAAGGAGGCGCTTATGGAGCGAGGAGAGTTCATCTGCCTCGACTCTCTTGGGTCTAGCGAGGGCGCCGGCTTTGCTAATCAAGTCTCTACAAAGGGCTCGACTGCAAAGACTGCACGCTTCTCAATCGGCGCATTTACAAAAGTGTTTACCGAGGACGGACGCGAAGTAGAGCGCGGAAGCGACGAGATAGGCATCCTTGCTCTCGGTGGACCTATCCCGTTTGGCTATTACAAGGATCCAGAGAAGTCTGCGGCAACATTTCGTGAGTACAACGGCGAGCGTTACTCAGTCCCTGGAGACTTCGCAAAGGTCCTAGAGGATGGAACCATTGAACTATTAGGGCGCGGCTCAGTTGTGATCAACACCGGAGGAGAGAAGGTCTTCCCCGAGGAGGTTGAGGAGGCAATCAAACTGCACCCAGCAGTTTTTGATGCGCTAGTCGTAGGTGTGCCCGATGATCGTTTCGGCGAGTCAATTACTGCGGTAGTAGCCCTGAATGCTGGCGAGTCGGCAACAGAGGATGAAATTGCAGATGCGGTCCGTGGACATCTCGCAGGCTTCAAGCGACCTCGCCGCGTGATCATCGTGGACCGCGTAGTGCGCGGCCCTAACGGCAAGGCCGATTACGCATGGGCCAAAGAGACCGCTAAATCTTCCCTGGCGTAAGTCGCCTGGCGCGTATTACTAACGC
>JBAWWI010000010.1:0-36343 GCA_037146835.1 Actinomycetes bacterium
GCAGGTGTGTCTGACGGCGTTTCAGGGGTTGTCTCAGTGCTGGCCGCAGGCGCGGCTTCACCTGAGGTGCCGGAGAGCTGTGCACGCCTCTCGGCGCTTCGCTTTAGAAGGTGTTCTGGTACTTCAACCATTTATCTACTCCTCGGCCTATAGGGGACCGGAGATGCCGCCATCCTTGCGGACGCGCCAGAAGTGAATCGCCATGAAAATCACGGCGACAAAGGGCAAGAGAATCACGTGCAGCACATACCAACGAAGAAGTGTGTCTCCGCTGATCTCCTTTGCACCTAGTAACGCATATCGAATTTGAGTACCGAAGACCGGCGAGTAGCCCATCATGTTGGTACCAACGGTTACGGCCCATAGTGCTAACTGGTCCCATGGGAGTAGGTATCCGGTGAAGGAGAGCATGAGCGTGAGTACCAAGAGGATGACGCCAATTACCCAGTTGAACTCACGCGGCGCTTTATATGCACCGTGATAGAAGACGCGGCTCATATGTAAGAACACGCTGATGACCATGAGGTGAGCAGCCCAGCGGTGCATGTTTCGGATTAGTGATCCGAAGTAGACCGCTGTCTCGAGTTGCTGGATGTTTGCCCAGGCCTGTGTATCTGTTGGTCGGTAGAAGAACATCAAGAAGATGCCGGTAACCGTTAGGAGGATGAACGTGAAGAACGAGAGGCCACCAAGGCAGAGCGTGTAGGAGACCTTTACCGCATGCCTCTTAACCTTCACGGGGTGAAGGTGGTAGAGCAGGCTGTTCATGACAACATATGAACGGTTACGAGGGCTGTCTGTGTAGCCCTTGCGGAAGATTGAACCCGGGCGGAATATTGAGTTCCATGCCTGTGAGTCCGTGACTTTTCCGCCGAGCTCGCTGGCCCGATCCGCTAATTTTGTGCTGTTACCGTTGCCATCGGCCACGGTGGTCTCTCCTTGTTTAGTGGGTTAGAGATGATCGTTTAGTGGGTTAGAGATGCTTGTTTTTGGGGATTAGAAATGCTTGTTTAGTGGGTTAGAACCGAACTCCGTAGGCGTACCCATGGCGCTGTGTGCGCGAGTGGGGGTCGCCTGCAGTGCCGGGGTCAGTAATTTTTCCTAGAACTATGACTCCGGTGGGGCAGCGATCGACGCAGAGAGCACAGCGTGTGCAGATATCTTCGTCGACAATAAACGCGACGGTGTCGCGAGGGTCCTCACCTGGAAGTTCGGTACCGATGGCCTCGGTGATTGCATCTACCGAGACCATGTGAATGCACTTCCATGGACAGATGTCCACGCAGCCCTCGCACATGATGCACTCAGACTGGTCGATGTGAAGAAATTGTTTTGGCTTAACCGATGCCAAGAGGTAACTCGGGTCAACCTCTTGGAGTACATAATCGGTTGAGAAATCTGGCATTGGCGGATTCGCATCGTTACGTGCCATCGCTTAGGCCTTTGCCTTTAGCGGGCGACCGAAACGCGATGTGCCTGACTCAACTGTCGCCTCTTTGAGCGCATCCGCCTCGGCCTGAGTTGGGCGCTTCTGCCACTTGGAGATGATCGCGATGTTTATACCGAACAGGAATATGTAGAAGGTAACGACGACGATGTCGCGAAGTGCGGCATATGTAAACGAGATCGGAATCTTCACGCCGAGAATTACTTGTCCGCTATGCAGCAAGAATTTGTCTGTTCCCCATTTGAAATAGCTATCAAAGATCGTGATGATCTCATGTGGAACTACTGCGTAACCGAGAGCAAAGATTGCGAATACGTAGAGCGATCCTGCCATTGCTTGCGCCCATGTTGTTGGGCGAACTGGTTTTGGCTTACGCATCTGCCAAAGGATTAGCCCTATACCAATGATCAGCAAAAGGGATGACCAAATGAGGCGTCCCGCTGGTCGTAGGAAGTGCCAGTCTGGCAACAAGTTGGGCATCGAGCGTGTTTCCTCCAAGGCGAGTGTTCGGTGAGCAGGTTACCTATGCCGAGCCTCCTAACGCAGGTTCGGGGGAAGTATTTATGGAGACTCGATACCGTGAAACTTGCCACACTAAATACCTGGGACTCTTGATGCGCGCGTTGCGGTAAATCGGGTGGAGTTGCGCGACGATGTGGAGATGTCGAAGCGATACGACGCCCTAGTAATTGGTGCTGGGCCGGCAGGTGCATCTGCGGCCTATTGGCTTGCCCAAAACGGACACTCAGTGCTCGTCGTTGAGCGAAAGCGTTTCCCCAGGGATAAGACCTGCGGGGATGGGCTTACCCCGAGGTCAGTGAAGCAACTTACCGACATGGGGCTAGCTGAGCCTCTCTCCGATTTCCACCGATATGACGGGCTTAGATCCATAGCCCACGGGGTGACAATGGAGTTAGCCTGGCCCCAGCACCCTGATTTCCCAGATTATGGGTATGTTGTGCGGCGCAGGGACCTAGATGAGATGGTGGCAGAGCGAGCTGTAAAGGCCGGGGCCACGCTCTGGCAGGGTTGCGAGGCCATCGAACCCACCCTCGAGAGCGGAATCGTCACCGGAGCCACGGTAAAACATAAGGACACCGGGACCCTTGAGAATGTCAGTGCCCGCTATGTAGTGGTGGCAGATGGGGCGAACTCCCGCTTTGGAAGGGCTCTAGGGACCACTCGAGACCGCAAATATCCGCTAGGAATGGCGGTTCGCGGCTATTACAGGAGCCCCCGCCACGACGATCCTTGGATCGAGAGCCACTTAGATATCGTTGATCGCTCTGGCGACCATGTCCCAGGCTACGGCTGGATTTTTCCCCTCGGGGACGGGCGGGTAAACGTCGGCGTAGGGCTCCTATCTACCTTCTCCGGCTGGAAGGACATAAATACGAGCAAGTTGATGGAGACATTCGTAGATGTCGCACCTTCATACTGGGGGCTCTCTGCTGATACTGCCGAGGGGCCCGTAACTGGCGGAAAACTCCCGACCGGAGGCTCTGTTACCCCCAATGTCGGCCCCACCTGGATCGTGGCTGGGGATGCCTCTGGCTCCATAAATCCCTTTAACGGCGAGGGTATTGCCTATGCATACGAGACAGGGCGCATGGTTGCGGGTGTAGTTGACCAAGCCTTGACCTCCGGAGACGGCCTTGCCCTACAGCAATACCCAGAACTTTTGCTCGAGACATATGGCCTCTATTTCAAGGTAGCTCGCCTATTCGTCAAGATCATCGGGAACCCTGCCGTGATGCGCGAGCTCACCAAAGTCGGGATGCAGTCGCGAACCCTCATGGAGTGGGTGCTGAGAATCATGGCCAACCTTCTTCGCCCAGATGAGATTGGTCCGGCTGAGGCTGCATACGCGCTTGTTGAGAAGATCGTCGCACTTACACCTGAGCCGTAGAACCCTCGGGTCTTGTTAGCCCCGCCCCAAGCAGATCCGGTAAGCAGAGTCCGCTGAGCAGATCCGGTGAAAGCAGACTTAGGGGACGATGTTTTTAGCCGCTCAGGTTTCGCACTATTTGGTGCCGCGCCTAATAGCCTCTCAACAGTCAAGGACGGGTAGCGTCGCGAATCGCTGCCTTGCCAGTATTCGCATGTAAGCGTTCACCTGTCAACATTCACTTGTAACCGTTCAACTTGAGAGAGGAGCCAGAGCATGAGTCAGTACCTACCGATACTCACTATGGCCCTCCTCGCTTTTGGTTTTGGCGCCGGATCCTTCTTCGCATCGCAGTTACTCGCACCGAGTCGAAAGACCAAGGCCAAGACCGCGTCCTATGAGTGCGGAATCGTCTCGGAGAGTGAGCCGGTCGAGCGCTTTCCGGTGAAGTTCTATTTAGTAGCGATGGCCTTCATTGTTCTTGACGTTGAGATTATTTTTCTGTATCCATTTGCAACAATCCTGCGCGAACTCGGCGCTTACGGTCTAGGTGTCATGGGAGTATTCCTTGGCGTACTCATTGTTCCGTTCGCTTACCTACTCTCCACGGGCGCCCTTGATTGGGGCCCGATAGCGCGCATCTCGGATCAGATCGTTCGACCAATTCTGCGCAGCGATGGATCTCCAACAATTTTTGCGAATAGCGATTCAATTAATGCACTCGGTACTCAAACTGAGGAGTCGGCCGCGTAATGGGTATGGAGCAGGTCGGCCATAACTTCATGACTGGGCAACTCGAGGATGTTGTGCAGTGGGCGCGCCGACGTTCGATGTGGCCAGCAGCTTTCGGGCTTGCGTGCTGTGCAATCGAGATGATGGCAGCAGGTGGAGCGCACTATGACCTAGGTCGATATGGCATGGAAGTATTTCGTGCCAGTCCGCGCCAAGCAGATCTCATGATTGTTGCTGGACGGGTTAGTCAAAAGATGGCACCAGTTCTTCGCCAGGTATACGACCAAATGGTTGAGCCAAAGTGGGTCATCTCAATGGGCGTCTGCGCGAGTAGCGGTGGCATGTTCAACAACTACGCGATTGTGCAAGGCGTAGACCAGATTGTTCCGGTCGATGTTTATATTCCCGGATGTCCGCCAGGACCAGAGACTTTGATGCACGGCATTCTTAATCTCCACGAGATGGTGCGCACTGGTGAAATCATGAAGCGCCGCGCTGCGAATAATGGCGGCGCCGGAGTAGAGATCGCTAATGCGCTTCCGGGTGAGCCTGAGTCAACTCCAGTAACAATCGCTAACTCTGCTCACGCCTCCTCGACGTTGACGGTCTGAGTTGACGATGACCCAAGCTGCTTCCGCTTATGCATCACCTACTGATGCTCTTGTTGCTGCGTTCCCAAGCGCGGTAGTTGTTGAGAGCCATGGGCAGAGTGTCGTTCATATCGATAAAGCATTACTGGCCGATGTAGTTGAGTATCTGCGCGTGAGCGAAGAGTTCACGATGTGCCTTGATGTGACAGCGGTTGATCACTTACAAGATTCTGAGCGTGCTCAGATTGCAGGTATCAAGCGCGAGCGTTTTGAGGTTGTCGTCAACCTGATTTCGCACCCTCGAAACACACGTATCCGCCTCATTGCTCAGGTTCCGGAATCCGATCCGAGTGTTCCAACTCTTACATCTTCTTTCTCTGGCACTTCCTTCCCGGAGCGCGAGGTATACGACATGTTCGGGATTACGTTCGATGGTCACCCCGACTTAACTCGAATTCTCATGCCAGACGAATGGATCGGGCACCCGCTGCGCAAAGACGATGCTCCTGCGCGCGTCCCAGTGACATTTAAGGGAGACCCGGGACCGCGATGAGCCTCACTGAAGAAGAACTCACAATGCAGAGCGCTGGCGACTCGAGCAGCGCGGACTCTGGTGACGAAGAAGTTATCGCCCCAGAAGTAAATCGCTTAGCGCGTCAGACTGGAGAGGGTTCGCAGGAACTGCGACCGCTTCAAGAGATTGTTATAGCTG
The DNA here is from genome assembly GCA_037146835.1 of Actinomycetes bacterium. Classification (GTDB taxonomy): domain Bacteria; phylum Actinomycetota; class Acidimicrobiia; order IMCC26256; family IMCC26256; genus IMCC26256. The sequence goes on from JBAWWI010000010.1 coordinate 5,370, forward strand.
GAGGACCATGGCCAGAGCTTGAGGGCGATGGGCAGACGATGATCATCAACATGGGTCCGCAGCACCCCTCCACTCACGGAGTGCTTCGCATGATGATGGAGCTCGACGGCGAGACTGTGGTGCGCGCCAAGCCCGTTATTGGATACCTGCACACGGGCATGGAGAAGACCGGCGAAGAGCTCACGTATGTTCAGGGCGCAACGAACGTCACCCGTATGGATTACGTCTCGCCTCTCTCGAACGAACTTGTCTTTGCGACAGCTGTTGAGCAACTGCTTGATGTAGAGGTACCAGAGCGAGCTATCTGGATGCGCATGCTGCTCGTCGAGTTGAATCGAATCTCGTCTCACCTTTTGTTCCAGGCCACCAACGGCATGGACATGGGCGCGGTCAACATGATGCTCTACGGATGGCGCGAGCGAGAAGAGGTGTTGCGCGTTCTAGAGATGATCACTGGGCTGCGAATGAACCACAACTTCATTCGCCCTGGTGGCCTTGCTGCCGATCTTCCTGACGGATGGCAAGAGGCAGTCCTTGGTGTCTGCGAACAGGTTGAGGCCGGGATCGCGGATTACGACAAGTTGCTTACCGAGAATCCAATCTGGCAGTCGCGCACTGTTGGCGTTGGCGTAATAACTACAGAGCAGTGCATGGCGCTCTCGATAACGGGCCCAATCCTTCGGTCTACAGGATTCCCATGGGACCTGCGCAAGACGCAGCCGTATCTTGCGTATGACCAAGTCGACTTCGATGTGATCTACACCGACAATGGCGACTGCTACGACCGTTACCGAATTCGCTTATTCGAGGTACTCGAGTCCGTGAAGATCGTGCGTCAATGCGTAGCAAAAATGCCTGGCGGCGACTACCGCGTTCAGGACAAAAAAATTACACCGCCACCGCGTGCTCGCATTGATGAGTCGATGGAGGCGTTGATCCACCACTTCAAACTATTTACAGAGGGCTTCCGCGTTCCGCCGGGCGAGACATATGCAAGCGTCGAGTCTCCGCGCGGAGAGATCGGTTGCTATCTCGTATCTGACGGAACAGGGAAGCCAGTGCGCATGCATGTCCGCGGTCCGTCTTTCTACAACTTGCAGGCGATTAGCCCAATGATGGAGGGGCGCATGGTCGCCGACGCAGTTGCGATCATCTCTACCTGCGACCCGATCATGGGGGAGGTAGATCGCTAATGGCGTTTACACCTGAGAATCTTCTTCTCGCGCATGAGATCCTTGCGCGCTATCCAAAAACTAAGTCAGCAATCTTGCCTCTTGCGCACCTTGCGCAGGATCAAGATGGTCGCTTGACGCAGGATGCAATGCGTGAGATCGCAGGGATCGTTGGGGTCACCCCAGCGGAGGTTCTCGGCACCTGCTCTTTCTACACAATGTTCAAGCGCGATGAGGTCGGGCGTTTAGTCGTATCCGTCTGCACAAATGTCACGTGCTTAGTTATGGGTGGACCCGAGGTGCTTGAGCACTTGGAGCAGCGTTATGCGAGCGACAAAGACGTAACGATCGAAGAGGTTGAGTGCCTTGCAGCCTGCGGCAACGCCCCAGCGATGCAGGTTAACTACGAGTATCACGAGAGCCTCACCCCCGGATCAGCAACCGAGATAATTGAGGCCTACAAGGCGGGCGAACTAACCCCACGTGGCGTAAGCGGCGGGCTTGTTGGCGGTGGCCAAGGATGACATCTGTGATCGGTGCTCCAAACGCAACAGAGACACGCATCATCACGAAGCGCTTACGTGATCGCCCTGAGGATTCATGGACGCTTGATGGCTTCACTCAATCAGGTGGTTACGAGGCATTTCGCGCAGCACTTAAGTTGGACCCCGAGGCAATCGGGGCCGAGCAAGTTGCAGCCGCTGGCCTTCGCGGCCGCGGTGGCGCTGGGTTCCCAACAGGCACTAAGTGGTCCTTCCTGCCAAAGGGTTCTTACCCTCGTTACTTAGTTGTAAATGGCGATGAGGGTGAGCCGTCAACGTTCAAAGACCGCATGCTCATTGAGAGCGACCCGCACCAATTGATTGAGGGCATCGCAATATCGAGTTATGCAATTGGATGCAATCTTGCATTCATCTATGTGCGCGGTGAGTTTGCACTTGGGTTTGAGCGCCTAGTTGAGGCCCGACGCGACGCCATTGCCGCAGGTTTTCTCGGCACCAATATTCTTGGATCTGGATTCGATCTCGACATTGTGATCCACCGCGGTGCCGGCGCATATATCTGTGGAGAAGAGACAGCTCTGCTATCGAGCCTCGAGGGAGATCGTGGCCAGCCGCGAATTCGTCCTCCGTTCCCAGCAGTTGCTGGGCTCTATGCAAAGCCCACGATCGTGAACAATGTTGAGACGCTCTCAACCGTTCCGCACATCATGCGCATGGGTGGTGCCGAGTACGCCAAGTTGGGTGTCAACAAATCAACGGGCACTCGCATCTTCTCTGTCTCGGGCCATGTCAATCGCCCAGGTAACTACGAGGTTGAACTCGGCATCACATTCCGCGATCTAATCGAGTCCCCTGAGCTTGGTGGCGGAGTACGTAACGGCGGCAAGGTGAAGTTCTTCATACCGGGCGGGGCGTCATCGCAGTGGCTTACCGGATCAGATGAGCACCTCGATGCACCACTCGACATGGACTTTGTACAGCAGACCTTCGGCGTCATGCTCGGCTCCGGTGCAGTAATGGTTTATGACGAGACAACGAACCCCGCACTTGTTGCATGGCGACTCGCAAAGTTCTTCGCACACGAATCCTGTGGCAAGTGCACTCCGTGTCGCGAAGGGACCGGTTGGATCGAGAAGGTGCTCTACAGAATCTCGCACGGCTACGGCCGCCCGCAGGATCTAGACCTTCTCCTTGATGTTGGCGACAACATCTCTCCAGGGCTCAATGCCCCGTTTAGCCAGACCACGATCTGTCCGCTTGGGCCATCGGCTGTCTCGCCAGTTGTGAGCCTTCATAAGTTCTTTCGCGAAGAAGTAATCGCTATGTGCCAAAACAATGCCAGCGCGTTACATGTAACTGCCGCAGGTTCAGGTGCCTCAGATTTAGGTGCAGGACAATGAAGGACGAGCGCGAGATAGTCACCGTAACCATCGACGGTCGCGAGGTGCAGGCGCCTAAGGGCGAGTTGCTCATCCGTGTTGCTCAAGACAACGGAACGTTTGTTCCACGTTTCTGCTGGCACGAGCGCATGAAGCCAGTAGGTATGTGCCGTATGTGTCTTGTTGAGGTTGAGGGCGTGCGCGGGATGCCCCCAGCATGCACAACCACAGTGACAGATGGAATGGTTGTAAACACTCAGTCTGAGAGCGTGAAGAAAGCTCAAGATGGAGTGCTTGAGTTCTTACTCATCAATCACCCGCTCGACTGCCCGGTCTGTGATCGCGGCGGCGAGTGCCCACTCCAAGATCAGACTCTTGCATTCGGGCCAGGCGAGTCGCGTTACGTAGAAGAGAAGCGACACTTCGAGAAGCCAATACCGATCTCAGAGCTTGTCCTGCTCGACCGCGAGCGCTGCATTCAGTGCAGTCGATGCACGCGATTTGCAGATGACATTGCAGGCGATCCACTCATCGACTTTGGTGAGCGTGGTGGGGAGATGCAGGTCATCACTTACCCCGATGATCCCTTTACTTCATATTTCTCCGGTAACACCGTGCAGGTCTGCCCGGTTGGTGCGCTGACCGCCAAGCCTTATCGATTCCGTGCGCGCCCATGGGACCTCTCAGCAGTTGAGACCTCCTGCCAGACATGCTCAGTAGGTTGTCGAGGTTCGCTTGAGTCATCATCAAACGAGTTGGTTCGTCTGCTCGGTGTTGACGTTGAGCCGGTTAACCACGGTTGGCTCTGTGACAAGGGGCGTTTTGGTTATGAGGCGACCCATGCTGAGGGCCGCGCTCGTAACCCAATGATCCGACGCGATGGAGTGCTCGTTGAGTGCTCATGGCCTGAAGCGCTCGATGCAGCGGCCGAGGGCATCAAGCGTTCGCTTGACCTTCATGGTCCTGCGAGTATCGCGATGGTTGGTGGAGCACGTGGCACTAATGAGGATGCATACCTTTGGGCGCGTCTCGCCAAGGGCGTAATCGGAACAGACAATGTCGATGCGCAGATTGGCGACGGCCTCCCCGCAGAGGTAGTGCTCGGTCTACCTGGTGCAACGATCCCTGATCTAGATGAAGCCGCTGCAATTATCCTGCTCGGCCCTGATCTCAAAGAGGAGTTGCCGGTCCTATACCTGCGCGTTCGTCGCGCTTGCGTCGATCTAGGTGTTCCGATTCTTGATGTCTCTGCTGTAGATCACGGACTCTCTAAGTATGCAGCTGCATCGATTCGCCACCTTCCTGGCGAACAGGCGAGCGCAGCTCGCGAGATAAGCGCCGCTCTAGCACCACTTATCGAGGGTCGTACCGGACCCATCGTTGTTGTTCTTGGTCGCTCAGATGTTGCAACCTCAGCGGAGCCAACCGTCGCCGCTGCCGCAATTATTCGAGACATTCCAAATACGCGGTTCGTCATTGCGTTACGTCGTGGGAATGTTCGCGGAGCAATAGACCTTGGCCTCGCTCCAGGTTTTCTTCCAGGTCGCGTGACGCTTGATGCTGGAGCAGAGCGTTTCGATGCAGCATGGGGGAGCGCTCCTAGGGAGGCCGGACTCGATACTGCAGGCATCTTCAACGCTGCATCTGAAGGGCGCATAGGCGCACTTATTCTCGTGGGCGCTGACATAGTCAATGACTTCCCGGATCGACGCTTAGTGCGCGCTGGAGTTGGTGGCGCTGGTTTTGTTATCTGTATTAACGCGACGATCACTGAGGCTGCTGCAGATGCCGATGTTTTCCTCCCCGCTACCGTCTGGGGCGAGAAGGCTGGCACCACAACAAATCTCGAGGGGCGCATATCGCGTGTTGGGCGCAAGATTGCTGCAGTCGGTAATCCGATGCCCGATTTTCGTATCGCTTCGGAGCTAGCGATCAGGCTTGGAACTGATTTTGACCTTGAGACTGTCGAGGAGATCCAAGATGAGATTGCTCGCGTCGCCCCCGCATTTGCAGAGGTAGACGCGCAACTGCTCAAGCGTGCACGCGACGGAGTTGTTCTCCCTCTCGCTCTGCACCGAGACGAGCTCGTATTAGAGGCCAAGCGAATCCCTGTGATTGATTTTTCATGGGAGCCGATTAAGCCTGAGGGCCCCGGCGAGCTTGAAGTTGTCGAGCTTGAAGTTGTCGAGCTTGAAGTTGTCGAGCCGGCACTCGAGGCGGAGGTCTCGGATGAGGCTGCAGCGGAGGAAGAGTCTGCTCTCCCCGTGGATAGCTCAAGCGTCTCAGCCCTCCCAGATGCGCAGCTCTATGTATGGAGCGCGCAGGATGCATCGCAGCCGGCACCTGGGCGTGACAACTACGCGTTGCGCCTCTCGTCTGGGCGCACGCTCTACGACAACGGCCGCACGGTTAGCGCGACGCCGGCTCTACGCTCACTCGTTCCATCCCTGACCCTTCGTGTTAATCCTTCAGAGATCACACGTGTTGGGGTTGCCGATGGTGAGAGCGTGCGCGTGTCTACTGCGCGCGGTTCCATCGTGCTCCCCCTAACCGGGGATGCAAGCGTGCCTGAAGGCGTTGCTGTGATGCCGTTCAACATTGGTGAGACTGGCGTTGCCGATCTCGTAGATGTATCGCTAGTTGTCACCGATCTGCGTCTGGAGACTCTCCGATGATGCTCGGCGCAGGCGACCCGCTTCTCTCAGGAAAGATTGACCTGACGGTTGTTCTGATTGTTATAGGCAAGACAGTTGCGATATTTGCGTTTCTTCTTGTTGCAGTAATGCTCTACATCTGGTTCATGCGCAAGGTCATTGCGGACATGGCGAGTCGTGTCGGCCCTGATACTGCTGGACCGTGGGGAATACTCCAATCGCTTGCCGATGGAATCAAACTCTTCTTCAAAGAGCAGTCGGTCCCTGATGCTGCAGATAGACGTGTGTTCTTCCTTGCGCCTTACATATCTTTGATGACAGCGTTCCTAGCGTTCTCAATTATCCCCATCGGTGGTCAAGTCTCAATCGCTGGGCACCAGACCTACCTACAACTCGCAGACCTACCAATTGGGATTCTCTTCCTGCTTGCCATGTCAGGCCTCGGCCTATATGGCGTGATGCTCGCTGGGTGGTCTAGTGGATCTAAGTATCCGCTGCTCGGTTCTGTACGCGCCTCGGCACAGATGCTCTCCTACGAGGCCGCATTTGGGCTCGCGATAGTTGGCGTCCTCGTGCAGGCCGAGACGCTCTCAACACGAGCCATAGTCCAGAAGCAAGCATGGACTGGCTTGTCTTCGTTGGGGACTTGGTATGTGATCCCAGCATTCGTAGCGTTTGTCATTTTCTTGATCTCCGCAATTGCAGAGACGAATCACCCTCCCTTCGACCTTGTTGAGGCCGAGCAGGAACTCGTCGGTGGGTTCCACACTGAGTACACCGGGATTCGATTCGCAATTTTCTACCTTGCAGAGTTCATGAACTTAATCACGATGTCTGCAATCGCCGTCACGCTTTTCCTTGGAGGGCCTGCAGGGCCAAGCCTTGGCTTTCTCTCCTCTACCGGACCGGTCAACACTTGGCTGATGCCCGTGTTCTGGTTCATAGCCAAAGTCATGGTGCTCCTTTTTGGAACTGTATGGCTGCGCGCTTCGCTACCTCGTCTGCGTTACGACCAGTTGATGGACCTTGGTTGGAAGTGGCTCATTGAGTTGGCCTTCATCTGGGTAATGGTCTCGGGCGTGATAATCGTCGGGCGCAATGAAGGTTGGAACCTCATTGCAGTTGTTCCGCTTGCACTCTTAGGAGGTCTCGGAATCCTTGGAGTGCTCAGAGCCTCTATGCCTAACCGTTCCGAACTCGTTGAGGAGATCCTCTAATGGGGCGCTTTAGTGGATTTGGGGTAACCCTCCAGCAGATGTTCAAGCCGCGCATCACCGGCTTTTACCCGAAGGAGAAGCGTGAAAAGCCAGAGCGCTTCCACGGGCGCCATGTTCTAAACCGTTATGAAGACGGTATGGAGAAGTGCATTGGATGTGAACTCTGCGCGGGAGTCTGCCCAGCGAAGTGCATCTATGTCCGCGGTGCCGATAACTCGCCTGATTCGCCGGTCTCGCCTGGAGAGCGTTTTGGTTTCGTGTATGAGATCAACTACCTACGCTGCATCCACTGCGATATGTGCGTAGAGGCCTGCCCAACTGAAGCGATTACTGAGACGAAACTCTTTGAGTTCTCATTCGCCAATCGCGCTGACGCCATTTATACGAAAGACGAGCTTCTTGTAGATGACGAGGGGCGTGCAAAGCGTCAACCGTGGGAACTATGGCTTGGTGGAGAAGACGACAAGACCTCAGCGTGGATGCGCGCAACCTCCTCTGCAGGAGATGCCGATTATGAGGGTCGCGTCAACTGGTCTGGCGAGCTTGGCTTTGGAGTGCGCGAACCAGAGCAAGGTCAGAGCATCTGATGGTGACCCTCGTCCTCTTTATCGCCTTCGCGGTACTTGCTCTAGTTGGAGCCCTCGGAGTGGTTATCTCTCGTAACCCCGTGCACTCAGCACTTTGGTTAGTAGCGACCCTCCTCTCGATGGCCGGCTTCTTTATTCTTGAGGGTGCCTACCTTGTCTCCGCTGTGCAGGTAATCGTTTATGCATCAGCGATTGTTGTTCTATTCCTCTTCGTCATCATGCTCCTTGGTGTCGACCGCGAAGAGTCGCTTAGTGACCCACTCAAGGTCCAGCGCCCGGTTGCACTAATGCTCGGGCTTGTTGTCTTTGCACTATTGATCGGTTTGATGGGCAACCATTGGGCAACGGGTCGCGAGTCTGTGACTGCTGCGCTTAATAGCGGCGGAGGCGGAAATGTGGAGCGCGTCGCTCGCGAGATATTCACTACCTACCTCTGGCCCTTCGAACTCACCTCCGCTCTCCTAGTGGTGGCTGTAGTCGGCGGGGTAGCGCTTGCTCGTCGCTCACGCAGAGCAGAGGCAGCGAGCGAGGTGGCGCAATGATCGTTACCCCAACCTGGTACCTCGTCCTTGCAGCGGCGCTCTTCTCAATCGGCGCAACCGGGATGCTGATTCGCCGAAATGTGATCGTCATGTTCATGTGTGTTGAGCTAATGCTCAACGCAGTGAACCTCACATTCGTCACGTTCTCGAAGACCCTCAATGACCTATCTGGTCAGGTAGCAGTCTTCTTTGTTCTCGTAGTGGCAGCCGCCGAGGTGGCGATTGGCTTGGCGCTCATCGTTGCAATCTTTAGGCGACGCCATACCGGCACTACCGCCGATGACATCTCTGAGTTGAGGGGCTGAGCGTGAATAAATCCTCAATGCTCGATTACATCTGGCTGGTACCCGCACTTCCACTCTTTGGAGCAGCACTCTTACTTTTATTTGGGAAGCGCATCGGCGAGCCAATAGCGGGGTGGATTGCTACAGCCCTGATGTTTGGATCATTCGTTGTCTCGATCTTCATGTTCGTGGCACTGCGTGGGCTCCCCTCTGGCGAGCATGCCCATACGGTAAAGCTCTTTGATTGGTTCGCCTCTGGTGGGTTCAAAGTCTCAATGGGATTCCTTGCTGACCCGCTATCAGTGACTTGGATTCTCTTTGTAACTGGCATCGCAACACTTATCCATCTTTACTCAATCGGTTACATGCATGGCGATGCTCGCTTCAGCCGCTTCTTCGCGTATCTAAATCTCTTCGTAGCGTCGATGCTCATTCTCGTTCTGGGATCCAACTTCCTAGTGACATTCCTAGGGTGGGAGGGTGTTGGTCTCTGCTCCTACCTACTCATCTCGTTCTGGTTTGAGCGCAACTCTGCAGCTGTCGCTGGTAAGAAGGCATTCGTAACGACACGCGTCGGAGACTTCGGCTTCATGATCGCAATGTTCTTGCTCTTCGCGAGCCTCGGCACCCTTGACTACGCAGCCGTCGGAGAGAAGATCGGTGGGCTCTCCGGTGGAACAGTTACTGCAATCGCGCTCCTGCTATTCCTCGGCGCAATAGGCAAGAGCGCTCAGATTCCTCTGCACTTCTGGCTCCCCGATGCCATGGAGGGCCCGACCCCTGTCTCTGCGCTAATCCATGCAGCCACGATGGTTACCGCTGGAATCTTCATTGTCGCTCGTGCTCACCCAATCTTTGAGGCGAGTCAAGCAGCACAAGATGTGGTCATGTGGGTCGGTGCGATTACGGCGCTACTTGCAGCGACTGTTGCTCTTGTTCAGACTGACATCAAGAGAGTTCTTGCCTACTCAACTGTTAGCCAGTTGGGCTACATGTTCCTTGCTCTTGGAGTCGGCGCTTATACGGCCGCTATTGGCCTAGTAGTTGCTCATGCCTTCTTTAAGGCGGCGCTTTTCCTCGGATCAGGTTCAGTGATTCATGGGCTCGATGAGAATCAAGACATACGAACTATGGGGCGTCTACGTAAGTACATGCCATTAACCGGTTTTGGTTTCATCGTTGCGTGGCTTGCGATAGCGGGCCTTCCGCCGTTTGCAGGGTTCTGGGCCAAAGACGAGGTACTGGCCAAGGCTTTCTTCCACGGCGACTACGCGGTCTGGCTGATTGGTGTTGTCGCTGCAATTCTCACCGCGTTCTACATGACACGCGAGACGTTCTTGGTTTGGTTCGGTAACGAGCGCTTCGCCGCAGTGAGCGCCGAGACCGAGATCGATGGCGAGATCTCACACGCCGACTCCAGCTCCGACTCGCATGCTGAGTCACATGAAGCCGGCATGATCTCTACCGAGTCCCCGACAGTCGCTTACGGCACAGAACCTGCTCCAGCGCGCTTGACCCATGCGCCGCATGAGGCTCCCGCAACGATGACGATCCCGGTCCTCATACTTGCCGCGCTAGCAGCGATTGATGGCTTAATCATCCTGCCGTTCAGGGGCTTTGAGTACTTAACGCAGTTCCTCGAGCCAGTCTTCGAGACTGTAAAACCAATTGAGGCTCCATCGTTCGCAGCAGGCTTTGCTCTAACGACGCTCGCTGTTGTGATCGCAGTTACTGGAGTGCTCATCGGGCGCGGTATGTATCGCAACGGCCTTGAGGATCCAGCTGATGACCCTCTAGATCGCCGCTTGGGAGGCATGGGTCGTTTATTTGGGAACGCCTATTACTTTGACGCAGTACTTGCACGCTGTGTAGATGGCCCGATCCGACGATTTGCTGAGTGGATCGCCAACACGGTCGATCAAGGGATTATTGATGGAGCGGTCAACGGAGTCGCCTCCGGGGTTGCTTCAATAAGCAGCGGAGTGCGTCGAGCGCAAGGTGGAGTCGTACGCCAATACGCACTCGTCGTATTCGCAGGCGCTGCTGCCCTACTCATATTTGCATTGGTTAGGTCATAATGGATTTCCCAATTCTCACAGCGCTAATTCTTCTGCCGTTCGTTGGTGCGCTCTTTGTTGCTTGCCTACCTAGCAATCGGCCAGAGACGATTCGTATCGCAGGGATGATGACTGCGATAGCGACTCTTGGTTTAGCTCTCTGGATGCTCGCAGATTTTGAGACCGGCAAAGCCGGATACCAGTTTCTGAGCTCACATGCTTGGTTTAGCGATCTTGGAGTTCGTTACTCGGTCGGGGTCGATGGGATCAGCCTCTTCATGGTCGTGCTCAACGCTCTTCTTCTACCGATTGCGCTTCTTGCATCGACCGGAGTAAATGAGAGAGCTAAAGCATTTACGGTTTGGCTGCTCGTGTTAGAGGCCGCACTTATGGGTGCGTTCTTGGCGCTCGACCTGGTTCTCTTCTTTGTCTTCTTTGAGGTTGTGCTTGTACCGATGTACTTCCTCATCGCAGGGTGGGGGCATGGTCGACGCAACTATGCAGCGACGAAGTTCTTCATCTACACAATGGCCGGATCTGCTTTTCTCTTCATCGGTATCCTCGCGGTTGGGTTCCTTCACAAGTCTTCAACGGGCGTGTTGACATTTGACGTGCGCGTACTTACGCAATGGGCACCAGCAGGGATTGCTCCTACAACAGCGGCTTGGCTCTTTGCAGCCTTCACAATTGCCTTTGCTGTAAAGGTTCCACTCGTACCTCTCCACACGTGGCTTCCGGATGCGCATACCGAGGCGCCCACTGCAGGGTCTGTGATTCTTGCGGGAGTAATGCTGAAACTCGGTACATACGGATTCCTGCGGTTCGCGATTCCTATTTTCCCCGCAGCAGCAGTTAAGTACGCGCCGGTGCTTCTAACGCTTGCTGTAATCGGAATCATCTACGGCGCCATTGTTGCAACGATGCAGCCTGATCTAAAGCGCCTCGTTGCCTACTCATCGATCGCACACCTCGGGTTCGTTGTCCTCGGAACGTTTGCGCTTACCCGCCAAGGGCTAGATGGGGCTGTGTTCACAATGCTCAGCCACGGACTCACAACTGGTGTTCTCTTCTTGATCATCGGGTTCCTCTACGAACGTCGACACACTCGTCTAATCGCCGACTTCGGTGGGCTATGGCGATCGGCTCCGATTATGGGCGGATTATTCGTAGTAACAGCCTTTGCCTCGATCGGTCTCCCCGGATTCTCAGGTTTCGTAGGAGAGTTCCTTGCACTTCTTGGAACCTTTATGGGGCATCGCTGGTTTGCCGTTGTTGCAGCGAGCGGCGTGATCCTTGCAGCGATCTACCTTCTCTGGGCTGTGCAGCGTGCATTTACCGGAGTGCCGGAGGGAGATAACGCAACTATCTCCGATTTAAATGTGCGCGAGCTTGCGTGCATCCTTCCCCTACTTGCGCTCAGTCTCTTCCTTGGTGTTTATCCAAAGCCAGCTCTTGACCGCATAGGCCCATCCGTTAGAGCGGTCATTGCTCACGTTGAGAAATCCACTTCATACGAGTCACCTAGGTTCTCGAAGCACGCTCCAATTCTCAAGGAAAACAAGAGCGGATTTGTTCCGTTCACGACGGAGGGCTCCAAGTGAATCCTCTAGGTGTAGCCAGCATCGTCACCCCAGGAGTTGATTGGCTCGGTGTTGCTCCTGTAGCACTCCTTGCGCTCGCTGCGATTGGCATTGTTCTGCAGCGTTCAATTCTTCGGCGTGCATCGGTTGCGTATCCAAGCGCGTTAATTGTGGCTGCGGTCGGAATCATTCTGAGCGCGGTTGCGCTAATTGCCCAGTGGCACCGGGTGCAGACCGATGGCAGCTACACAACGCTCTCGAAAATGGTTGCGGTTGATGGATTCTCAATATTCATTGGCGGAGTGGTTCTCGTTGCAACAGCCTGCTCTGTCTTACTAGCGAGCCGTTATCTAGACAGAGAGCGCCTCGATGGCCCAGAGTATTTAGCTCTGATGCTTCTATCTGCGAGTGGAATGCTTGCAATGGCCTCGGCGAACGACCTAATTGCAGTCTTCGTCGCATTAGAGATCGTCTCGATCCCGCTATACGTGCTCGTTGCTTACGACCGTCGCCGCTCCACCTCTCTTGAGGCAGGAATGAAGTACTTCCTTCTAGGGGCCTTCGCCTCGGCTGTGTTCCTTTATGGCATTGCACTTACTTATGGTGCTACCGGATCAACAGGCCTAGTTGGCATTGCTAATTACCTCTCAGAGGTAACGCTCTTAGAGCGCGGAACTCTGCTCGCCGGTTTGGTCCTGATGCTTGTCGGCCTTGGATTCAAAGTTGCAGCAGCTCCATTCCACATGTGGACCCCTGATGTTTATCAAGGTGCCCCAACCCCTGTAACTGCTTTCATGGCCTCGGCTACGAAGGCTGCAGCATTCGCTGCACTTATGCGCATCCTCTACACAGGGCTGGGAGGTTCGTCCTCAGACTGGCGCCCTCTTCTCTGGGCTCTTGCAGCACTCTCGCTCCTCGTCGGAAGCATCGGGGCTGTTATCCAGACAGATGTGAAGCGCATGCTCGCGTATTCGTCTATTAACCACGCAGGCTTCATACTCATCGGGGTTCAGGCCGGAACCATCAAAGGGGTCTCCTCGGCGCTGACCTATCTAGCTATCTACGCGTTCCTTGCGGTTGGGTCTTTCGCCATTGTTGGGGTAGTTGCTGGGCGCGGTGATGCGGATAGTGCCCTGGAGAGATTCAAGGGACTAAGCAGCCGACGAGCGGCGCTTTCGTGGGCATTTACCCTTCTTCTGCTCGCTCAGGCTGGCGTGCCACTTACAGCCGGATTTATTGCGAAGTTCGGCGTATTCTCGGCAGCTGCAGGGGCCGGAGGAACTTCATATCTGCTCGCTTTGATCGGAATGCTGACTGCTGCAATTGCGGCCTTTGTCTACTTGAGGATCGCTGCGACCATGTTTATGCCTGCTGCAGAAGGTGCCGAGATGGCCCCCATCGCCAAGGTAGATCTCGGCTCCGGAATCGTCATTGGATTCTCGTGCGCGCTCACCATCGCAATTGGAGTCGCTCCTGGATTCCTGCTCGGCCTAGCGGAGCGGGCAACGCTCCTATTTCTCCGATGATTAGGGTTCAAAGTTCAGGCGAATTGAGTCTCGAGCTGGTGAGTTCGAGGCGCGAATCTCGAGCAAGTTTGTTATCGGTTCGGGGAGTGCGCGCGGGCCAAGGCTATGCTCGCCGCGGCCCGGGAGTACCGGGGTGGAGGCACGCGTGACTCAGTATTACCGTAATTATTTAGCAGTCGCCGTCTTCGCCGTAGCAGCGCTTGGCATGGTTGGAGCGATGCTTGGTGTCGGGCGTCTCGTGCGCCCAAATCGTCCGCAGCCAGAGAAATACATTGCCTACGAGGCAGGGTCAGACCCAATTCGCGGATTTGGCCAGTCAAATGTTCGCTATTACGTATATGCCCTTTTATTCGTGATGTTCGATGTTGAGGCCGTCTTCATTTTTCCATGGGCAATCAACCTCGAGGCACTCGGGGTCTCCGCTTTGATTTCAATGATTGTGTTCATCTTGGTGTTAGCCCTAGGGCTCGTATACGCGTGGCGTAAAGGAGTTCTCCGATGGGCCTAGCCGACAGTGGGATGCTGCAGAAGCCGGTTGCAAAGCCGCTTACCTGGCTCCTCAATTACAGCCGCAAGTACTCGCTCTGGATGTTCCAGTGGGGGCTCGCATGCTGTGCCATTGAGATGGGTGCGGCCCTAGCGAGCCCGCGTTACGACATGATGCGCATTGGGGTAATTCCGTTCCCTGCAAGCCCGCGTCAAGCCGATCTGATCGTGATATCAGGAACGGTCACCGACAAGATGGCCCCTGCAATTCGACGACTCTACGAGCAGATGCCCGACCCGAAATATGTGATCTCAATGGGTTCGTGTGCAAACTGCGGAGGACCATATTGGGACTCCTACTCAGTCACCAAGGGAATCGATCAGATTCTCCCCGTAGATGTTTACGTCCCCGGGTGCCCACCACGCCCAGAGGCTTTAATTCAAGCTGTTGTGATGCTCCAGGAGCAGATTCAGAACGAAGGAATCGGAAACGACGACATGCGCAAGCGTTGGAACGGGGAGCCGATCAACGTTGTCTGATCTTGAAGTATTAACCACTCGCGTTACAGAGGCTCTCGGTGACTGCGTCATCGAGCATGCAGAGGCATGTGGAAATCTTGTTCTGCGCGTTCGCCTTGATTCATGGCGAAGTGTCGCAGAGACCGCGAGAAACACACTTGGCTGCAACTATCTCTCGTTCATCTCCGGTATCGACTGGATGCCAGCACCAACTGTTGGGCTAATCGAGGGCGATACCTCAACCCCAGCGCAGCCCAAGGAGATGACTTTCGGTGCAGCCGGTAGCGCCGGACGGTTTCAAGTATTCGCTCATGTGCAATCAACCTCTCAGCACATTGGTTTTACGATCAAAGCCGATCTCGATGAGGCTGCCCCCCACTGCGAGTCGTGGGTATCTGTTTACCCGGGCGCAGATTGGCACGAGCGCGAGTGCTGGGAGATGTACGGCGTCGTCTTTGATGGACACCCAAGCCTCCGGCACCTCTACCTTCCTTGGGAGTTTGAGGGCCACCCACTCCGCAAAGATTTTCCATTACTTGCGCGTGAGGTCAAGCCATGGCCTGGTCTCACAGATGTTGAACCAATGCCTGGATCAGAGAGCGACGAAGAGCCAAAAGTCGAGGCGGGTGAAGCATGAGCACGCCTGAGCAGCCCGTGACCCCAACAAACTCCGGCCCTGATTTTAATGCCGGCCCTGATTTGAATGCTGTCCCTGATTTTAACGCTGTCCCTGATTTTGAGGTAGATCCTGGTCTGCAGCGCCACCTTGCCGATGCTCGAGTGAATGTCGAGCTTGATACCGGCGACATGATCATCAACCTTGGCCCGCAGCACCCTGCTACTCACGGAACACTTCGACTTGTTGTGCGTCTCGATGGAGAGCGCGTAATAGCTGCCGACCCTGTCATCGGTTACATGCACCGTGGCTACGAGAAACTTACTGAGTTCCGTACCTATCCTCAGGTCACGACACTGATCAACCGAATTGACTGGTTGAGTAGTTTCGCGAACGAGGTTCCATTTGTGCATGCTGCTGAGCAGTTGATGGAGATTGAGGCACCACCGCGTGCTCAATACATCCGCACAGCGCTCACCGAGCTCTCTCGTATAGCGACCTTCTTGCTCTTCCTCGGAGAGATGGGGCTGCAGGTTGGAGCACTCACTCCAGCGTTCTATGGTTTCCGCGATCGTGAGCACGTTCTCAACTTGATCGAATCAGCAACCGGTGGGCGTTTCCACCCCAACTTCAATCGCATCGGCGGACTCAAGGATGATCTGCCTTGGGGATGGATCGCAGAGACTCGAAACGTCATGAAGATCGTGCTTGATGCATGCGATGTGTTCGAGGATCTTGTCCTTGGGAATGAGATCTTTCAGGCACGTACGCGCTCCGTCGGCATCATCCCTGGAGAGCTGGGCGCTTCCTACGGCGTCTCCGGATCAAACCTTCGCGCCTCTGGCGTCGATTGGGATCTTCGCCGCGATGGCGCTCCATACCTTGCATACCCTGAGCTTGATTTTGAGGTATTTACTCACCCCGATGGCGACTCCTTTGCGCGTTACTGGGTGCGCCTCCAAGAGACTCGCGAGTCAGCACGCATGGTGCTGCAGTTGCTCGACAAAATGCCTTCTGGGCCAATCATGGCCAAGGTTGCACGCATCATCAAGGTGCCTGCAGGCGAGGCATGGGTCGAGACCGAGAACCCATTGGGCCAGATGGGTTACTACGTCGTATCCAAGGGCGGTACCGGACCATTCCGCGTAAAGATTCGCTCAGCATCATTTAGCAATGTCTCGATCTTGCCGTGGATGCTTCGCGGCGTATACGTACCTGATGTTGTGACCATCCTTGCCTCGCTCTACTTCATTCTCGGAGACATTGACCGATGAGTGTTCTCGCGCTGCAGATTGGTTGGGGATGGATGCTCGCGTTTAAGGCGCTTGTAATCCTTATGATCGTGCCACTAGGTGCACTCGTACTTGGTTACACCTTCTTGCTCAAAATGATGAGCCACATGCAGAGCCGACTCGGGCCAATGGACCCAGGTGGATTCCACGGTTGGTTCCAGCTTGTAGGCGACGGACTTAAGTTCCTCCAGAAGGAAGACATCATCCCCGAGGATGCAGACCGCAGGGTCTTCGCATTTGCTCCGGTAGTAGTTGTGATCTCCACGTTCCTGATGTTCGTTGTAATACCTATTGGGCCAGTAGCGGTTGTAGCTAATCTCGATGTTGGAGTTTTCTATGCCCTCGCAGTATCGAGCCTCTCTGTAATCGGAGTGCTCATGGCCGGTTGGTCAAGCGCAAACAAATTTGCATTGATGGGCGCGCTTCGCGCAGCAGGGCAGCTAATTGCTTACGAGCTTCCACTCCTCCTCGCTGTAGTCGGAGTCGTAATGCAGGCGGGAACAATGAGCCTGCAGGGAATCGTCTCAGCACAGCAGAATGGTTCGATCTTTGGGTGGAGCGGAATAGGTAACCCGTTCATCTTCACGCAGATCATCGGGTTCCTGCTCTTCATGATCGCAGCCCAGGCTGAGTTGAGCCAGACCCCATTCGACATGCCAGTTGCTGAGAGCGAACTAGTCGCTGGGTACATGGTCGAGTACTCCGGCTTTAGATTCCTTTTCTTCTTCATCGGAGAGTTCGGTACCGCTACAGCCTTCGCAGCACTCGCAGCGACACTCTTTCTCGGCGGATGGTCTCTACCGGGAGTCCACGGCCTGACAGCGGAGCTTCTTGGCCCGCTAGTGCTCTTTGTAAAACTGATGGCGGTCGCATTCCTGATGTTCTGGGTGCGCTTCACCTATCCTCGTCTTCGTGAGGATCAACTCCAAGCAATTGCGTGGAAGTTCCTAATTCCGATTGCGCTAGCAAACGTCATTATCACGGCGATTATCAAGGTGGCTTTCTAATGGCCTTCAAACTCCCTGGTCTCATAGGTGGTCTCGGGATCACCTTTAAGACGATGCTCAAAGGCGCTGTCACCGTGCAGTACCCCCACGAGAAAGAGCAGCCACCAGCGCGCTCGCGTGGAGTTATCGCTCTGCATGAAGACAACTGCACATCTTGCATGCTCTGCAGCCGCGCCTGCCCAGACTGGTGCATCTATATCGAAGGCCACAAAGAGGAGCGCCCTGCTCGCCGCGAGGGTGGGCGACCTAGAGCTGTAAACCTTCTAGATCGTTTCGATATCGATTACGCCCTCTGCATGTACTGCGGAATCTGCGTTGAGGTATGCCCGTTCGACGCTCTCTTCTGGAGCCCAGAGTACGAGTACTCCGAGCCCAACATCGCAAGCCTCCTCCACAACAAGGACCGACTTGGCGAATGGTTCCATACGGTTCCCGACGTTGAGCCGCTAGAGGTTGGCGCAGCCCCTGTCGCGAAGGCGAAGAAATAATGGTTGCTCAGAACGTCGCCTTCTGGATCATCGCAATCGCGATGGTGCTCAGCGCTATTGGTGTTGTGCGCACTAGCAATGTGGTGCACGCTGCCCTGTACCTCGTCATTGTGCTTGCAGGTGCAGCTGCTCAGTACATACTCCTCGCAGCAGAGTTCGTTGCATGGGTACAGGTACTGATCTATATCGGAGCGGTTGTAATCCTCTTCTTGTTCGGGATCATGCTGACCCGTTCACCGATGGGCGACCTAGACCTAGATAACTCACAGAGAATGCCAGCATTTGTAGCCTGCCTCGCCTTGGTAGGCACCCTTACTGCGCTCCTCGTAGATGCGTTCGGTAAGTCCAAAGTAATCATCGATGCACCTACCAAGACCTCGGTACTGTCATCTGACATCTTCCGGCTCTATGTGGTGCCATTCGAGGCCGTATCTATTCTGCTTCTCGCAGCTTTAGTCGGCGCGATTGTCCTGGCGAGGAGAGACTGATGATTCTCAACCAGTTCCTCATCCTCGCCGCTGTGCTTTTCTGCATCGGCATATATGGCGTGCTTGTTCGCCGCAACGGAGTACTCGTGTTGATGAGTGTCGAGTTGATGCTCAACGCAGTAAACCTCAACCTCATTGCGTTCTCTGCCTACCTCAAGGAGACAAGCGGACAGATATTTGTCCTCTTCGTGATCACGATTGCTGCCGCCGAGGTTGGCGTAGGTCTCGCGATCATCCTGCTCTTGTTCCGTAATTTCCGCAGCCCGGACCTTGATCAGGCCCAACAACTGAAGGGCTGATTTTTACTATGTATCGACTCGCAGTAGAGACAACAACAGAGTATGCAGCCAAGGCAGAGATCGCTGCTCCATGGCTCATTTCCCATGCCTGGGTAATCCCGTTGCTCATGGTCCTGTCCTTCGTAACGATTCTGCTCTTCGGAAAGCGCATGCCCAAGCGGGGTGCAGAGGTAGGGATTACAGCGGTAGGCGCGGCATTCGTAATGTCATGCATCACTGCCTTCCAGTGGATTCAGCACGTAGAGGATTCCTTAACTGGAGAAGGCGGATCCGCTCTATCCGGTTTGGGTAAGAGCCTCGTATTCCATGGCGGGGTTGGCGCTGAGAGCGGAATCGCCCCGATAACCCAGACATGGGACTGGTGGTCCAACGGGCTCATTAAGTTCAGCGCTGGGATTCAGATCGACGGTCTGGCCGTGATGATGCTCTTCGTCGTCACATTCATCTCGCTGCTTGTACACGTTTACTCAACGGCCTACATGGAGCACGACACTCGCTACACGTATTTCTACGCAGCACTTAGCCTCTTTACTGGTTCAATGCTCATCCTTGTGGTTGCGAATAACTCACTGATGCTTCTCACTGGATGGGAACTAGTCGGTGTCTGCTCCTTCATGCTTATCGGTCACTGGTGGGAGGAGAAGCCAAACTCGAATGCAGCAATTAAGGCTTTCCTCACAACGCGTACAGGTGATATCGGGCTGCTACTCGGAGTAATCGTCACGTTCTTCGCCGCAGGGCAGACCTTCAACCTCACAGAGATCAACCAAGCTGCCTTGGCAGGGCGTGGCGGGCACACCATCTGGTTAGTCGGCGCATCGCTTCTGCTCATGGGGATTATCGGAAAGAGTGGACAGTTCCCACTCCACACCTGGCTACCTGATGCAATGGCTGGACCAACACCTGTATCTGCCCTGATTCACGCTGCGACGATGGTTGTCGCAGGCGTATATCTCGGGGCTCGCCTGTATGGCGTCTTCTGGCAGGGCTTCTCGATCGCCGATGGCGGCATGAACCCGATGGCCATTATCGGTGCCATCACAATCATCGTTGGTGCGCTCCTCGCATTTGTGCAGGACGACATCAAGAAGGTTCTTGCCTACTCAACTATCAGCCAACTCGGTTACATGGTCATGGGCCTAGGAGTCGGTGCATGGGTCGGCGCAATCTTCCACCTCTTCACCCACGCATTCTTCAAGGCACTGCTCTTCCTGGGAGCCGGCTCTATCAGCCACTCAGGTTCGCATCACTCTTTCGATATGAAGAAAGACATGGGTGGTCTGCGTAAGTTCATGCCGATCACATTCGCAACCTTCATGATTGGCTCCGCGGCGCTCGCAGGCATTGTTCCTCTTGCAGGCTTCTGGTCCAAGGATGAAATTCTTGCGACTGCCGGCCAGAGCGGTTTCCACTTCTTCCAGATCATCGGAATAGCCGGCGCTGTTCTAACCGCCGCTTACATGACGCGCTGTATATACCTCACATTCTTCGGCGAGTACCGCGGTCACCACCACCCGCATGAATCTCCTAAGGCAATCACAGTTCCGCTAATTATTCTTGCTGTATTCAGCACAGTTGCCGGTCTCGCTAATGCTGCACCCCTAGGGATCGAGAAATTCGCTCAATATGTGGAGCCGAGGGTTGCGTTCCCAGAGGTCGTGGTGCCGCAATTCGAGGGGCTACTTGCTGCTGTTTCGGTGATGGCGGTTCTGCTATCGGTTGGAGTCTGCTCATTCCTGTGGTTCCGCAAGGATCAGCTCGGACCTTTCAAGGGTCTCACGCAGCGCAATGCGGCAGCACGCGGCGGGTACACATTCCTCGTCAACAAGTACTACCTCGATGTCCTTTACACCGACGTTGTGGTTGGGGGCGTCAAGGGCCCATTGGCTCGGAGCGCTTACTGGTTTAACCAGAACATTCTCGATGGTGTCGTAAATGGCATCGGACGAGGAGCACCCGCATTGGGGCGCGGTCTCTACAAATATGTCGATCAAGGTACGGTCGACTCTGCATATAACGGGCTTGCTAAGGAGACAGGGGAGGCCGGAGGGCTTCTTCGTCGACTGCAGTCTGGTCAGGTACAGCGCTATGCGCTGCTCATCGTCATTGCGATCGCGATCTTCAGTATCGCGCTCATTCTCGCAAAGTAATCAGGAGGATTCTTTAAATGAATTGGTTCGACAGTTGGGCACTGACCCTCGCGGTCTTCCTCCCCGCAGTCGGTCTCGTGCTGGTGTTAGCCACGCCGAAGGCTCAGGAGCAGACCGTCAAGGTCATAGCGCTCCTGACAACCATCGTCACGGCTGCCGTCGGCATTGGGATCCTTACAAAGTTCAATTACAACAGGTCTGGAAGCCTGCAGTTCGTTGTGAACAAGCAGTGGATCCCCGTGATCCACGCGCGCTTCCACCTCGGCATAGACGGCATTGCTCTCCCAATGTTTGCACTATCGATGCTGATCACGATCCTCTGCATCATCTACTCGTGGAACCACTTTCCCGAGCCTCATAACCCGAAGGCGTTTCTTGCTCTCATCCTCCTCCTAGAGGTTGGTATGAATGGAACGTTCGTTGCACAAGACTTGATCTTGTTCTTCATCTTCTTTGAGGTAGTGCTTCTCCCGATGTTCTTCATGATCGGCGTCTGGGGAGGACCTAACCGCGAGTACGCCTCGATCAAGTTCTTCTTGTTCACGCTCTTCGGCTCGGCATTGATGCTTCTTTCCTTCTTGGCGCTCTACTTCAAGCTCGGTACCTTCCAGATACCAGAGCTTGCTCGCCTTCATGGCGGTGGAATCGCTCACGGCACTCAGGTCTTGATGTTCGCTGGTCTGTTCCTTGGTTTTGCAATCAAGGTTCCAATGTTCCCGTTCCACACTTGGTTGCCTGATGCTCATACGGAGGCGCCAACGGTTGGCTCGGTGATCTTGGCTGCGGTTCTTCTAAAGCTTGGAACATTCGGATTCATTCGAATTGCTCTCCCGATACTTCCCAGCGGTGCGCATACATGGGCCCCCTGGATCGGCCTGCTTGCCGTGATTGGAATTATTTACGGTGCCCTTGCATGCCTTGCGCAGACAGATATGAAGCGAGTTATCGCTTTCTCTTCCGTCTCTCATATGGGTTTTGTAATGCTCGGTATCGCCACGATGACCACCTTCGGAATCAACGCAGCGATCTTCGGGATGGTGGCCCACGGATTAATCACTGGGTTGCTCTTCTTCGTCGCAGGATCCGTTCAGCACAATTACCACACGCGCGAGATGTCGCGACTTGGTGGATTGCTCCAGCAGGCACCTCGGATGGGTTGGATTCTTGGCTTTGCCGTAATGGCCTCCCTTGGGCTTCCCGGCCTAGCGGGATTCTGGGGAGAGTTCCCAGCGATCCTCTCCGCGTATAGCCCTGCTGCAGGTCTCTCTGAGGGGCTCTTCCGAGGATTCATGGCCGTGGCAGCGATAGGAACTGTCCTCTCTGCCGGCTATCTCCTATGGATGTACCAGCGTGTCGCCTTTGGGGTTCCCAAGGAGGAGTTCGCTGAGGCGCACATTCACGATGTCGGGCCTGCTGAGTGGATGGCATGGACGCCGCTTATTCTTCTCACGCTTGCTCTGGGTGTATACCCACAGATTATTTTCGGCGTCACCGACCGCGCAGTAACGCGCATCTTCGGGGGCTGACCGAGTGAAGGTGCATTGGGATCTACACGCTCTAGCTCCGCTCGTTGCTGTCACAGCGACGATCGTTGTCGTGTTGATCGCGGACTTTTTCTTTGAGTATCGCGAGCGCTTCAAGACATATCAACTAGCCGCGTTCGGAACCCTTGCTGCGCTCATCCCAATCATCACTCTTGCAAGAGATGGTGGCACCCGGTCTCTCTTCGGAGGGGCATTTGTCATCGATACCTACACTCTGGCTTTTCAGGGCTTCTTCCTGATTGTCGCCTACGTAACCCTCCTCATCTCGGTCGACCACATCGGGGAGGGCGACTATTACCAAGGTGAGTTCTACGTATTAGTCCTCACATCAACACTCGGCATGATGGTCATGGCTGGGGCTCGTGACCTCATCACAATATTTGTTGCACTTGAGATGATCTCTATTCCTACCTTCGTGCTCGCGGGCTGGAGAAAGCACGACACTCGCTCTAACGAAGCAGCGGTTAAGTACTTCATCATCGGCGTTCTCTCCTCTGCAGTGATGCTCTATGGAATGTCGATGGTCTACGGCCTAAGTGGATCAACCTCGCTCTCCGGAATAGCGCAGTACGCAGCATCCTCTGGCACCCCAGCGCTCTTTAGCGTTGCAATCTTCCTCACGCTCGTAGGTTTTGCATTCAAAATCAGCGCAGTGCCGTTTCACTTCTGGGCACCTGACACGTACGACGGTGCACCGATTCCAGTTACTGCATTCCTCTCAGTTGCATCGAAGGCAGGCGGGTTTGTTGCTCTTCTAAACGTCGTCTTCTTCGGCTTCTACGCAAGCCATACCTCTTGGCAGCCCATCATGTGGGTACTTGCAGCACTCTCGATGACAGTTGGAAACCTGGTAGCGATTCGCCAGACCAGCATTGTCCGCATGCTCGCATACTCATCGATTGCTCAAGGTGGGTTCATGCTCGTGCCCTTCGCCGTTGCCGGGGTTGGTAGCTCTAAGCATGCTTCGTTCGAAGCGGTAATCGTTTACATCCTCATCTACGGAGCAATGAACCTCGGAATGTTTGCCTGCGTGATTGCAGCAATGAGGCGTACGCAATCCGATGAGATCTCATCGTTCGGGGGCATGTCTAAATACTCGCCAATCTTGGCGGTAATGACCTCGGCGTTTCTATTCTCGCTCGCAGGTATACCGCCTCTTGCAGGCTGGTTCGCAAAGTTCGTGATGTTCCGCTCCGTGCTCGATGCAGGGACAAGCCCAGCGGTAATCCTTGGAGTCATCGCAGCGCTGAACTCAGTCATAGCGTTCTTCTATTACGCCGGTGTAGCCCGTGCGATCTGGTTTAGGGAGACGCCCGATGGGATCGATCTCCGTCCGCTCAAAACCCCGTTTGCTCTCAACGCTGCAATTGCAATTACAGGCTCGTTTGTCCTCATAGTGGGTATCTACCCGCAGGTCATCGCGCGCCTAGGCGAACTCGCGGGCGCTGCGCTCTGATCGAGCCTGGATTAGGTTCGGAGCGTTCGGGGCGCTCGGAGCGTTCAGTCGTGGAGGTGCTCCGCGAGGAGCTCTTAGAGACTGAGAGCATCTCCTTCTCGCATTTTATGGAGATCGCTCTCTACGACGACGCTGGCGGATTCTTTGCGCGAGGTAGAGGGCCGAGTGGGCGTACAGACTTTGTGACAAGCCCCGAGACGGGCTCGCTATTCGGACTCATGGTCGGTAAAGCCATTGAGAGTCTGTGGCTAGCCCAAGGCAGCCCAGCGGATTTCGTGGTTATTGAGGCCGGTGCGGGATCGGGGCGACTTGGTCGTGAGATTCTCCGCGGTGAGAGTGCGGTTGGTGCATCGATGAAGTACATAACCGTTGAGCGCAGCGCGGCGCTGCGTCAGTTACAGGCTGAGACGCTCCGCAACTACCCCGATGTTGAGATACTCGCGGAGCTTCCAAGTGCTCCAATAAGTGGCGTAATTATTGCTAACGAGTTACTCGACAATCTTGCCTTTGATATTGCAGAGTTCACGAGCGATGGATGGGCCGAGGTTCGGATTGCACTTAGAGGAGATAGCGCTATTGGAGATTCGCCTCCTGAGTTTGTTGAGGTACTCGCACCTCTTGATGAGGCTCGCGCATTACTGGTACCTGATTTTCCTACCCAAATCGGGTCAAGGCTCCCTATTCAGGTCGGTGCACTTAATTGGATTTCGCGTGCAGCAGAGTGCATTGAGACCGGCTGGATAGTCCTCATTGACTACGCGGGAACCGCAGAGGATCTGGCGCGCCGCGGGGGCTGGCTGCGGACATACCGAGACCACTCGCGGGGAGACGACCCGCTGCTTTACCCCGGCGAGGCCGACATCACCTCAGATGTGGTGCTGGAGCCAATTCGGGATGCATTGATCGCCTCCAGCTTCAAGATTGAGAGTGAGACGACCCAGGCCGACTGGCTTAGTGGGCTCGGTATTGAGGATGAGGTAGCGGCTGGCGAGGCCGCATGGTTAGCGGGTGCCGCAAGGGGAGACATAGAAGCCCTAATAGGCAGAAGCAGAGCAACGGAGGCAGCAATGCTTATGGACCCAAGTGGCCTTGGAGGATTTACGGTCATCGTCGCACGGCTTGGGTAGCCAACGAGCTCTCTCAACCAAGAGAGTGAGAGAGCTCAAAAAAATTGAGAACGCCACTTATGGAGGGAATCTCCTCAGGGGTATCCTCTCAGCGTAAGTGGTTTTAAGGCCTCTCAGAACGGAGTGAAAGAATGTCTGACGCAATCGAGTCCCATCAATCCGAAATTCGCCACTTCGCACCGAGCGCCGAGTTCGCTGAGCGCGCAATCGTCGCAGACTCGTCGCTCCATGATGCGGGCAGTGCGGACTCTGAGGCCTACTGGGCTGGTCAGGCGCGAGCCCTGCTTCACTGGGATACCGAGTGGAGCAAGGTACTCGACTGGGATCCACCGAATGCGAAGTGGTTCGTTGATGGCAAACTCAACGTCACCTATAACTGTCTTGATCGCCATGTTGAGTCTGGCCATGGATCGCAGGTTGCATTTTTCTGGGAGGGCGAGCCCGGCGACGAGAGGGCAATTACATACTCTCAGTTGCTTGAAGATGTATCACGCTGCGCCAATGCACTGAAGGAGTTAGGTGTTGAGCGGGGCGACCGTGTCGCTATCTATATGGGGATGGTGCCAGAACTCACTGTTGCAATGCTGGCATGCGCGCGTATCGGAGCAGCGCACTCAGTTGTCTTTGGAGGGTTCTCCTCTGACTCGCTTCGCGGTCGCATTAATGATGCTGAGGCCAAGATCGTCATCACCTGCGATGGAGCGTGGCGTCGCGGAGCGGTAGTGGCGCTAAAAGATATTGTCGATGAGGCGCTCTTAGATACACCGACCATCGAGAAGTGCATTGTTCTAAAGCGCACTGATCACGGCAACGAGATGACCGACGGTCGCGATATTTGGTGGCACGATCTAGTGGACCGCCAAAGTCCAGAGTGTGTCCCTGAGCCTATGGATGCAGAGCAATTGCTCTTTATTCTCTATACGAGCGGTACCACTGCAAAGCCCAAGGGCATCATGCACACAACGGGCGGTTACCTAACCGGTGTCGCATCTACCTTTCGCAGCATCTTCGATATTCATCCAGACGAAGACGTGTACTGGTGCACTGCTGACTGCGGGTGGGTAACCGGTCATTCATACATTGTCTACGGCCCGCTAGCGAACCGTGCAACGAGTGTTCTCTACGAAGGCACACCTGATTATCCAGATAAAGATCGCTTCTGGGCAATTGTTGAGAAGTACGCAGTGACGATTCTTTATACGGCACCAACTGCAATCCGTACATTTATGAAGTGGGGTATTGAGTATCCAGGAGCACATGATCTGACCTCTCTTCGCCTTCTCGGAAGTGTTGGTGAGCCAATCAACCCCGAGGCATGGATTTGGTATCACGATGTGATTGGAGGCGGTAAGACGCCGATCGTCGATACTTGGTGGCAGACGGAGACCGGCGCAGTGATGATTAGCCCGTTGCCGGGTCTCACCACCCTTAAGCCAGGTAGCGCGACATTTGCAATGCCGGGTATAGGGGTAGATGTTGTCGGTGACGATGGGCGCCATGTCGGTATCCCGGGTGGCGGGTACCTAGTGCTCACAAAGCCTTGGCCCTCGATGCTTCGAGGCGTATGGGGTGACCCCGAGCGTTTTCAAGAGACGTACTGGTCGAGATTCCCTGGGCTCTATTTTGCTGGCGATGGTGCGCGTTATGACGACGACGGTTACATATGGCTTCTAGGTAGAGTCGATGATGTAATGCTCGTGAGCGGACACAACATCTCAACCGCAGAGGTAGAGAGCGCTCTTGTGGATCACCACGCCGTGGCTGAGGCCGCGGTAGTTGGAGTGCATGATCCAACTACTGGGCAAGCGATCAGTGCATTTGTTGTTCTGAAGAATGACCACGAACCAAGCAAGGCTCTAGAGAAGGAGCTTCGCATCCATGTCGGCAACCTGATCGGGGCAATTGCAAGGCCCAAGTCGATCCTCTTTACAGATGACCTGCCCAAAACCCGTTCCGGCAAGATCATGCGAAGGCTGCTGCGTAATGTGGCCGATGATGAGACTCTTGGAGATACCACTACGCTTGCCGACCCAGGCGTAGTAGCGCGCATCAAGGATCGTTTTCTCTCGGTTGACTCCGAGGATGATGAAGTCGATGACTTAGAGGAAAACCAAAAATAATGGCGCGTTTATCGATTCAGCCAGAGAACTGGCAGTGGCGTGATGGCTTGGTGGAGCCAGGGGGCGCAGTACTCGTCGATATAGACGGTGTGCTCTCCGACGCGGTTAGCCGCCAGCATTATCTGGAGGCTCCGCGTCGCGACTGGAATGCTTTCTTCGAGGCCTGCGGAGATGACCCGGTTATTGAAGAGGTAAAGGTCTTGCTCGATCATCTTGACCCGACCTTAAGTGTTGTGCTCCTAACGGCGCGCCCGCAGCGCGTAGCCCATCTCACTGTAGGATGGCTGCATCGATATGGGATTCGCTGGGACCTCCTCATCACCCGCGCATGGGGTGACTATGAATTGGCTCGCGAGTACAAGCAGGGATCCCTCTGGGATCTGCGAGCCTTTGGTTTCGATATTCGCTTCGGCATTGAGGACGATCGCCGAAATGTCGAGATGCTCCGCAAGGAAGGCGTTCCCTGCGTCTATTTCCACTCTGGCTACTACGACTGATCGGTGACTTCCTTGAGCAATCCGCTTGCTGCCCGCTCGCGCCACATCGCGACAATTTTCCTCATCAGCCTTGCCGGACTTCTCCTCGAGGTTGCCTTCACGCGAATTGTCTCATTCAAACTCTGGTACTACTACACATATCTCGTCCTAGGACTAGCGCTTCTTGGTATTGGTTCAGGTGGAATTTTTGTGGTGGTTTGGCCTCGCCTGCGCAAGGCTGCAACCGACACAGTGGTGACAGTTTGCGCGTTGGCAGGCGCTGTGCTCATAGCAGCGAGCGAGTTTGTAATCTCTTGGATCCCAATCAATACAATCAAGATTTGGGACTACGGCACTGCCGACTCCTGGCGAAACCTCGGAGTGCTCATCGCTATCTGCTTCACGCTCTTCGTTGCATTCATCATGATCGGTGTGATCGTTGCCGTGCTACTGGGGCGTGCCGAGGATCGAGTCAATCGCTTTTACTTTGCAGATTTAATCGGTGCCGCTTTGGGCTGCGCGCTTGCAATTCCTCTTATTTGGTGGCTTGGCCCTCCGCAGGTTGTGATGCTCGCAGCGCTTGTAATGGCACTTGCAGCAGTAGTTGCAAATCCGCGCCTCGGGGTCTCGACTGCTATTGCAGGGGTGCTTGGTGTCCTGCTCCTGCTCATGGTGGTTCAGGTAATCAAGGTGCCAGACGTGCAGGTCGAGGGCGGCAAAGAGCAGCCAGCAAAGGATGCAATAGGCGGGTGGGGACCGGTCTTTAGGGTAGATGCAGAGAAGATATTTGATAACTATCTTCTGCTGCACGACGGAACTTTCGGATCAGGGATACATGCATACAAGGGTGACCCTGCGGCAGCGACGGAGTATGACACTGACCCGCGAGTGCTCCCATTTAGCGTTCACGGGGAGCCGCCTGCGCATACATTGATCATCGGATCGGCTGGTGGCAACGAGATTGTTGCAGCGCTTCACTTCAAGTCCCCCAAGATTGAGGGCGTTGAACTTAATCCGATAACGGTTGGTCTACTCAAGGGCAGGCTTCGCGAGTTCTCTGGAGACCTACCAAACCAACCAGGGGTTGCAATCCATCAAGGTGATGGCCGCAGCTTCATTTTCCGCAGCAAAGACAAGTACAACCTTGTTTGGTATGTAGCTCCAGATTCCTATGCAGCGAGTAACGCTGCATCATCGGGGGCGTTTGTGCTCTCAGAGTCGTATCTGTATACCTCTGAGATGATCTCCGAATCTTTGAAGCACCTCACGAACGACGGAATCATGGTTGTTCAGTTTGGTGAACTTGATTACGTCGGACACCCGAGCCGCACCGCTCGTTATGTCATGACTGCGCGCAATGCGCTCTCCGAAATCGGCGTGGCAGATCCTTCGCAGCACATCATCGTCTCGTCGTTTGTCACAAATAAAACGGGTGACCTCTCGACCATTATGGTGAAGCGAACTCCATTCACACCAGAGGAAGTTGGGCGTCTCAACGCTGCCGTGCCTACAGTTCCGCTGGCCGGCGTTGCTTACGCTCCGGGTGGATATACCGACGGAGGAATCGTCGGGAAACTAGCGGGCGCTCCAACGAGAGAAGCGGCTAACAAAATTGCTGCAACATACCCACGCGAGATATTTGCAGTGCATGACGATCGCCCGTTCTTCTGGCACTTCTCAGGGTTCGGCTCGGTGCTCTCCAATATCACTAAGCCATTCTCAACGAATAACCCCGAGGATGTAATTGGCGAGAGAGTGCTGCTACTGCTGCTCCTTGTAGCAATCGGTTACGCCACGCTCTTCCTTCTTGCTCCATTCATTTTTGTGAGGAAGGAGTGGAGGGCTCTTCCAGCCAAGGGACGCTCAGCGCTCTACTTCGCCGCGCTTGGCCTCGGGTTCATGCTCTATGAGATCTCCATGATCCAGAGACTCGTGAGATTCCTCGGATACCCCACTTATTCGCTGACAGTTACCCTCGCATCGATCTTGTTCTTCACAGGTTTAGGGGCACTGTTGAGTAAGCGGTTCTCAGCCTCTCCTCGCCGTGCCGTGATTACTAGCGGTGCTGCCCTGGCAGTGCTTGGCGTCTTCTACCTATTTGCCCTCGACCCCATTACCGATGCGCTCCTACCCGCAGCCTTCGGGATTCGGGTCTGCGTAACAGTTGTTCTTCTCGCCCCACTTGGGCTCTGCCTAGGGATGTTCATGCCGCTCGGGCTTGGGGTTGTCTCAGGGCTCGGCCCGCACCCTGACGAATATGTCGCATGGGGTTGGGCAGTAAACGGGTTCTTCTCCGTAATTGGCTCTGTAACGACAACAATTCTTGCCATGGCCTACGGGTTTCAAGTGGTCCAGATCACAGCCCTATGCATGTACGGGGTGGCAGTGCTGGCGTTCTTGGCCTTAGATCGCAAGCGCGAGACCCTCACTGCTGCCCAGTAGGGAACTCAGCGATTCTGGGCTTGGACTCTGCCCGGCCTCAGTCGCGGAAATTATTGAACTGCAGAGGCACACCGAAGTCGTGCTCGGTAAGCGCAGCGATCGTCTCCTGAAGGTCGTCGCGCTTCTTTCCGATAATTCGCAACTGGTTGCCCTGCACTTGGTGCTGAATACCCTTTAAAGGTAGGGCTTTTACGAACTTGCCGATATCACGTGCTTTGTCGTCGCTAATTCCCTCGACGAGAGCGACGGTCTGGCGGGCACGCCCCTTGGTGGCCTCCTCGACCTTGCCGTAGGAGAGTGACTTGAGCGAAACCTTGCGCCTTACGAGCTTCTCCTCGAGTACCTGAACGAGCGCTTGTAGGCGCTGCTCGCTCTCAGTGTTGAGGATGATGGCCTTGTCCTTTAGCTCAATGGAGGAGTCGGTCCCCTTGAAATCAAACCGGGTTGTGAGCTCGCGTTGTGCCTGATCAATGGCATTTCGCAGCTCCTGCATATCAATCTCTGAGACGACATCGAAACTTGGCATTGTTCTCCCTAGAAGTGGTCGCTTATCAGTGCGCTACTCTACGCCTCTCTGGGTCCGTACCCGAGTGGACAAAGGGGGCTGGCTGTAAACCAGCTGCGTAAGCTACGGAGGTTCGAATCCTCCCGGGCCCACTCAGAGCAAGATGTAAGTGCAAGGCGTAAGAGGATTACCCCGGTTTTCCGGGCTTAGTAAGGCTGTTGGTGAGGCTGTTGGTGAGGCTGTTGGTGAGGCTGTTGGTGAGCCCGTGAGGGCAAGCCCAGGTGGGATTGGCGCGTGCTGCCCACTCTGCTCTGCCTTCTCTCGGTCTCTCTCTTCTCGCTGCCTTCTCGCTCTCGCCTCTCGTTCTTAGCTCGGCCACTCGCGCTGATCTGCGCTCGCCACCCGCCTACCTTGTGTCTCGCAATGCTGGAGGCCCGCGCCACTCCCAGACTCCTGCT
>JBAWWI010000011.1:0-36054 GCA_037146835.1 Actinomycetes bacterium
ACCGCTGGAGCCTTCTCGGCCGTCTCCGCTTTGGGGGCCTTGGCGGCAGCCTTAGCTGGAGCCTTCTTTGCCGGAGCTGCAACTTCCTTAGGCTTGCGAACAACCGCGCGCTTAGGAGTAGTCGGGTCTATTAAAGGCTTACGATCAGGAATCGGCTTAGGAGTAGGAACCCCACCCGTCTTACCGAGCACCTCGTCGAGCTTCATCTCTGCCGTGTCTTCATCGACATTCAGCGCGAAGGTCAACTCGCTTACAAGTATCTGACGTGCTTTGCCAAGCATGCGCTTCTCACCTGCGGAGAGGCCTTTATCTCGCTCACGAATTGTGAGGTTACGTACAACCTCGGCAACCTGGTAGATATCTCCGCTCTTCAACTTCTCTACGTGGTTCTTGAAACGACGGGACCAGTTGGTTGGCATGCGCGCCTCGCGCTTACGCAGCACGGCGAATACCTCCTCAACCTCCTCGTCATTGATCACATCGCGCAGCCCAATTTCAGCTGCGTTATCTGCGGGCACCTTTAGGGTCAACTCGCCATATGCGAGTCGCAGCACGAGATAGTCCCGCCTGACACCGAGGGGATCGGAGACCTTCTCAAGTCGCTCGATCGTGGCGGCACCGTGATGTGGATAGACAACCTTGTCGCCGACCTCGAAAGGCATGTAACTCCTTAGGGTAAAACCCTGATAACTGATAGCCGCGGAGGGCGGCGGGGAACCTCCATTGTACAGGGTTTTGGGCTAAACCCGAAATGGAGGCTTATCCCGCTTTGGCAGGCAAGGTGATTAGTCTGTATCCGTGCCCCAACGACGACTCCTCGACACCACACACCTATTCGCCTCCCTGCCTCCAGAGGTACTCGAGACCTTGAGAGATCAAGCAAAGGTCCAGAACTACGCAAAGGGCTCCGATCTCTTCGTAGAGGGTGATATTGCAGAAGAACTTTTCGTCGTTGTCGAGGGGCGCATCGCAATCGCTACGCAAGCAACCGATGGCCGCGAGACCTTGGTTGCCGTGATGGAGACAGGTGGTCTCTTCGGCGAACTCGGAGCCTTCGATGGAGAGCCGCGCTCTGCGGATGCCCGTGCTCTTGTCGATTCCGAGGTACTTGCTATCCCGTACGAGGCAGTACGCAGAGAGTTTGAGCAGCGACCGGAAATGCTTTGGCTAATCGTCCGGCTTCTCGCGCAGCGTCTGCGAGCTACAGATGAAGCCCTTGCCGACTCTGTCTTCCTAGACGTACCAGCGCGAACCGCCAAGCGTCTACTCGAACTTGCCGGTGATCGCGATGATTTTCAACTCCCTATGACCCAGGAAGATCTTGCAGGGCTAGTAGGAGCATCACGAGAGCGTGTGAACAAAGCCCTTGCAATGTTTACGCGCCTCGGATGGATCGAGACTGTAGGGCGCGCTAACTACAGAATTCTCGACCGAGAGAGCCTTGCGCAGAGAGCCGAGCAGTAGCGGTTTCTAGAGTCTCTAGAACTCCTGCTAGACACCCGCACCAATACGGGCCAGATCAGTTAGCGAAGAAATCCAAGAACCCTTGACCACGCATCAGCGGAGTCGTCAGAGCGGTGAGCAGGGCGATCCGGGTCGTGCACAAATCCATGGTCTGCCTCTGGGTAAACAACGACTTCAGATCCAGCAACCGCAGCGAGCGCATTGCGCAACTCGTCGATATCTTCTGCGGGCGTCCACTGATCTACCCCGCCAAAAATTGCTAACACTGGACATGCGCTAGAGATGCCATCCAATGGATCGGCGAGCGTCTCGCTACGCCAGGTATCTGGTGCATGAATCATTCCGTAGAAGGCAACGGCCCGATCGAATCGCCCTGATGCAGCGGCCTTAAGCGCATACATCCCACCGAAGCAGAAACCAACAACCGCCACTTCGCTAACTCCATCGTTTACGACGAGGTAATCGGCGGCTGCCTCAAGGCTCCCTAACTGAATCTCGTCCTTTAGGTCTTTGACCATCCCAAGGCGTGCCGAAGCGTCGAGAGTCTCGAGCTCTAGTGCTGGAGTCTCAGAGAAAGGATTCGGTGAGACGACCGCGAACCCGTGGCTAGCAAGGCGACTCGCTAGATCGTCAAATAGCGGACGTATCCCAAGGATGTCGGGATGCAGAACGACTCCACTACTCGGCATTCCAAGTGGGCGCGCATGAATAGCGTCGATGGGGCCTGTTGGACCCTTGAGCAGAATTCTCTCAACCTCAACTTCTTCGGAACCGGTCGCTAGCGCTGACATTCTGCTCCTACTTGTATCTCTCAAGAATCGACGACTCGACGATGCGAGCGATTCCGTCTTTGATTACCCGCGCTCTCACCTCGCCGACGCCATCCACCTCAATGAGTTCATCGAGACTTGCGCGCATAATCCGCGCAAGGGAACCAAACTGTGCAACAACTTGGTCTGAGACGCTCGCCGGCAACCGCGGAATCCTCGCGAGTAGGCGCAGGCCGCGTGGCCTCACGCCTCCCTCCATCTCCTGTTCATCCGAGTAACCAAGCGTGCGCACAACATCCTCAACATCGAGGAGAGACTCGCTCTCCAAGGCGCCGAGCGCTACCAAAATCTCCGATGCATTAGGGGCAGAAGATGATCGATAATCGCTAATTAGCAGGCGATATTCATCGTCGACGCCAGAGGTCAACTCCTCTAGTTGAAGCATCACAAGACGCCCGTCAGTGCCGAGTTCGTTTATGTAACCCTCGATCTCCTCAGAGATACGACGAACCATCTCTGCGCGCTGCATCGAGGTTGCAACATCTCTCCATGTAACCAGGTCTTCGATCTCCGTCGCTGAGAGGCCTGTGGTCACTGCGTCGAGGCGCACTCGATAACGCTCGAGAATCTGCATTGCTTGATCAGCGCGAGCGAGCACACGCGAGACAGGCTCGAGTTGGCGCTTCTCGCCGCGGCGGTGCATCGCGACGACACTCATATCCTCAGAGACGGTGATCGTCGGAACGTCTACCTGGCGGCCAACTCGCTCGGCAGTGCGGTGGCGTGTTCCGGTCTCGGTAGTTGGAGTATTAGGGTCGGGGACGAGGTGCACATTCGCTCTTGCGATACGAGATGCATCCGCTGAGAGAATTATCGCACCATCCATTTTTGCTAGTTCTGAGAGTCGCTGAGGTGTGAACTCAGCATCTAGGAGAAAACCTCCAGAGCAGATCGCAAGCACCTCGGGGCCATCACCAACGACAACGAGCGCGCCCATGCGCGCCTGCAGGATGCGATCGAGCCCCTCTCGGAGAGGCTGCCCAGGGGCGACGAGGCGCAGCGAGTTGGTCATTGCTTCGGATCTTGCTGGTGTGGTCAACGCTGCTCCTCTCTAGGTTGCGGGAGATTACCGCGACCGAGCGATGCTGCGTATCTCAGGAGGCTGCTCGCTGCTGATCAACGCTCAGGCCAACGGCTGCTAGCGCCTCAACAACACTCCCAACACGTATTAATTCGATGCCCTCTACCCCTGCCGAGGAGGCCGGGACAATAGCTCTGCGGAATCCGAGGCGCGCAGCCTCAGCAAGGCGGCGTGGCGTCTGACCGGCTTGGCGCAGCTCCCCACCTAAGCCGATCTCGCCGATCGCTACAAGATCATCTGGAACTGCCACCCCGATGCGCGCGCTCGCTACTGCGATCGCAACTGCGAGGTCTGCCCCTGCCTCGATTACACGCACTCCACCGGCGACGCTTGCATAGACATCTACGTCTGCAACTGAGACTCCAGCACGCGCGTCTAGTACAGCGAGAAGCATCGCTAAGCGGCTCGACTCAAGCCCCTGCGCGCTTCGGCGCGGCATCGGAGCCGTCGAAGAATTTACGAGCGCCTGTACCTCTACCAACAATGGGCGTGCCCCCTCGAGCACTGGTGCAACTATCGAGCCCGGTAGACCAGCGCGGCGATCGGTCAAGAAGAGAGCAGAGGGGTCGGGTACATCGATGAGCCCGACCTCCCCCATCTCAAATAATCCGAGCTCATGCGTTGACCCGAAACGATGCTTCAAAGCTCGCAGCATTCGCAGCGCATGGTGGCGATCGCCCTCAAATTGTAGGACCGTATCTACAACATGCTCGAGCGCGCGAGGTCCGGCGAGTTGTCCGTCTTTTGTTACATGCCCGACCAATACAACAGAGATGCCGCGCTCTTTTGCTAAACGCACAAGCCGTTGCGCACACTCCCTCACTTGAGTTACAGAGCCCGGGCTGCCTGGTAGATCCGGATCGTGCACTGTTTGAATCGAGTCGATCGCCAACACATCCGGAGCGACTGCATCAACCTGCGCCAATACATTGTGCAGTGAAGTATCCGAAACAACGAGCAGGCTTGGCTCAAGGACTCCAAGTCGGTCTGCGCGCATTCGCACTTGCTCGCATGACTCCTCAGCAGATACGAGCAAGCACCGCGCACCATCGGCTGCCATGCGCCCAAGAGCTTGAAGCATGAGAGTTGATTTCCCCATTCCGGGCTCGCCGACTAGAAGGGTCACCGATCCGGGTACCAACCCTCCATCTAAGACTCGATCCAATTCAGGAACACCGGTTGGGCGGCGCTGTGCCCCGATTGGGTCGATCAAGTTGATAGATACGGCCGTCGGCATAGGGCTAGAGGTCGCTCGAGCCTGAGGGATGGCTACCTCTTCGACGAGTGTGTTCCACGCCCCGCACTCTGGGCAACGCCCCAGCCAGCGCGGAGTTTGGGCTCCACAATCGGTACAAGAATGGCGAACACGTGTTCGAGTCATGGAGGGAGCGTAGCGTAGGGCTGTGACACAATTCGCGGACCTAGTAATCGGCTTTGATTTAGACATGACTCTGATCGACTCACGCCCTGGGGTAGCCGACACCTTCGAGGCTCTCAACCGCCTTCTCGGTACCTCAATTCCGGGCGACCAACTCTCAGAGCAGCTCGGACCGACACTCGAGACCGTTCTTGCCGATTACTTCCCCCCAGATGAGATTGAGGGGGTCTGTGATCATTTTCGCGCCATCTATGCAGATCTAGGCCCCAAGGGATCAAGCCTCCTCCCTGGGGCGCTCGAGGCGTTCGAGGCTGTAGAGGCTGCGGGTGGCAAGAATCTTGTCATCACCGCCAAGTTTGAGCCCAATGCACACCGATGCCTCGATGCAGTTGGCCTAAGAGCAGAGCATGTAGTGGGGTGGCGCCATGGTCCCGCTAAGGCAGATGCTCTGATCGAACACTCTGCGCTTGCCTACATCGGCGACACACCTCCAGATATGCACGCTGCACTCGTCGCAGGCATAACGGCGATCGGTGTAACTACCGGGCCATGGAACGCGGCTGAGCTCATCGGTGAAGGCGCCAATTTTGTAATGGCGTCATTGCTTGAGTTTCCAGTACGACTTAACGCACTCCTATCAAGCTGAGTATCTGCCGCGCACAGAACCAGAGAACAGAACCAGCGCGTTAGTACGGAGCGCTACTTATGGGGAGCGTGCTTACCGTGCTCGCTGCGCGGCCTGTGCCGAACCACCTCATCGCTAGGTTGCGCGGGGGCATGAGCGCCGTGATGCCCATGACGAGTTGCATGTCTGCCATGGTGCCTCCTACGTGCGCTAATCGAACCGGCAAGTAGAAGTAATGCCGCGCTAATAACTAGTGCGACACCAAGAAGAAGTAGCGATATCGCTTTTAGGTGCCATACCTTTGTTGCGTTAGATAAAGCAATTCGAGTGCTACTTGCTCCGCCATCTTTCACAGCACTCTTGCTATCTGCGCTGCTAGTAACTCCTCCCGGCAACTCAGACTTGAGGGAGAAGTGAATATCCTTCGCAGCACGAGCGTTGAGAGTCTGCTCCACGATCTCAGGGGCTACCCCCGCGTTACGCAAGACCTCGGATAGCGCTGGATCATTCGTTAATCCAAGTTTGAGTGCGGCGGGGTCTAGCTCAAGATCAACAGAGTATTTATCAACAAGTGCACCGGGCTTATGCGTGACCACCGCTCTGCTGAAGAATGAGGAATCGGCTCCGGCGATCTCGGCGAGAATCGGTGCAACACCCTGTGGATTCGTAAACGAGTGCGATGCGGTTATCGACGCACCGCTGTTACTGCGCCTCCACTTAGAGATGCTCCAACCCGCAGCAGTTAGATCGTCTACGCGCAGACTTGTCTCGAGAGTTCGCCCGTCTACCTCCGCTGCAGTTATCGCGGCCCTATCTACATGAACCTGGAGGATTACGCGCCCAGACCCATCACTGTTGAGGTGCAGGACCACAGCGGTATCGACGCGGCAAGCGGCGAGCAGAACGCTCGCCGCAAGCAACAAAAATATTGATCGCCATCGCGCCATGCGATCGCGCTCCGCTGCCGCCCTATCTCTCGGTGCCGCTCTCGGTGCCGCTCTCGGCTAGCTCTACCGCTGGGATCACAACACTCTCAGATTGACGGAAGACGATCTCTCCATCCTCTGCATCAATGAGAATTGACTGCCCGATTCCAACCTCTTTCCAGAGAAGCTTCTCAGATAGAGGGTCCTCGACGTAGCGCTGAATGGCCCTACGAAGCGGACGAGCACCGAGAGTTGGGTCATAACCCTTATCGGTGAGCAGATCACGAGCAGCCTCTGTTAGGTCGAGCGTGATGCCCTTGCTCTCAAGTTGAGTCTGAACCCTCTTCAAGAGGAGATCAACAATGGAGTGCACCTCATTGCGAGATAGCTCGCTGAAGACAATTACATCATCGATACGGTTCAGGAACTCTGGACGGAAATGACGTTTTAGTTCTTCAGTGACACGGTCTTTCATGCGCTCGTAGTTGACACCATCGTCGGCCTTAGCGAAACCGACACCAGTTTTACGCAGGTCGGCAGTGCCTAGGTTTGAGGTCATGATGATCACCGTGTTCTTGAAGTCGACAGTGCGACCCTGGGAGTCCGTGAGTCGTCCATCCTCAAGAATCTGAAGAAGAGCGTTGAACACATCAGGGTGTGCCTTCTCAATCTCATCGAAGAGAACTACTGAGAATGGCTTGCGGCGCACAGCCTCTGTGAGCTGACCACCTTCGTCATAACCCACATACCCGGGAGGCGAACCGACTAGACGCGAGAC
Organism: Actinomycetes bacterium; assembly: GCA_037146835.1. Classification (GTDB taxonomy): domain Bacteria; phylum Actinomycetota; class Acidimicrobiia; order IMCC26256; family IMCC26256; genus IMCC26256. The sequence continues at coordinate 7,083 of JBAWWI010000011.1, forward strand.
TGTGTGCTTCTCCATGTACTCGCTCATGTCGAGTTGGATAAGTGAAGCCTCATCGCCGAATAGGAACTCTGCGAGTGTCTTGGCGAGCTCTGTCTTTCCTACACCCGATGGACCTAGGAAAATGAACGATCCCGATGGGCGTTTCGGGTCTTTGAGACCAGAGCGCGTCCGACGAATTGCCTTTGAGACAGCGACTACAGCCTGCTCCTGTCCGATGATTCTCTTGTGGAGCTCATCCTCCATACGCAGAAGTTTCGCGGTCTCTTCCTCGGTAAGTTTGTAGACGGGGATTCCGGTCCAGAGTGCAAGGACCTCTGCAACGGACTCCTCGGTGACCTCGTTGAAGAGATCAACTCCCTCAGCGCGAAACTCAACCTCTTTAGTTGCCCGCTGCGCGATTAGTTCTTTCTCGCGGTCGCGCAATGAAGCTGCGGTCTCGAACTGCTGTGCCTCGATTGCAGCCTCTTTCTCCTTACGCACTGAGGAGATTGCGTCCTCGATCTCGCGATAGTCAGGTGGTGCCTGCATGCGGCGGATACGAAGACGCGCTCCAGCCTCATCGATAAGGTCGATTGCCTTATCAGGGAGATGGCGATCCGAGATGTAGCGATCTGCAAGGTTTGCAGCAGCGACTAACGCCTGGTCTGTGATGGTTACGCGGTGGTGCTGCTCGTAACGCTCACGGAGTCCCTTGAGGATCTCGATTGTGTGCGCGACGGATGGCTCCTCAACCTTGATTGGCTGGAAGCGTCGCTCTAACGCAGCATCTTTCTCAAGGTGCTTGCGGTACTCATCGAGCGTGGTTGCACCAACGGTTTGAAGTTCACCGCGAGCAAGCATTGGCTTGAGGATGCTTGCAGCATCGATCGCGCCCTCTGCTGCACCGGCACCAACCAGCGTGTGAATCTCATCGATGAAGAGGATGATGTCACCACGAGTGCGAATCTCCTTTAGAACCTTCTTGAGGCGCTCCTCAAAATCACCGCGGTAACGAGAACCAGCGACAAGGGCACCGAGGTCGAGGGTGTACAACTGCTTGTCTACAAGCGTCTCAGGCACATCGCCCTCAACAATCTTGGCGGCTAGACCCTCTACGATTGCAGTCTTTCCAACCCCTGGCTCACCGATTAGAACCGGGTTGTTCTTCGTGCGACGCGAGAGAACCTGCATCACGCGCTCAATCTCTTTCTCGCGACCGATTACAGGATCAAGTTTGTTCTCGCGCGCCATCTGGGTGAGGTTGCGCCCAAATTGATCAAGCACCAGCGATCCGGTTGGCTGGGCCTCGCCGGTAGCGCCGGCTGCTGGGGCTGCTTCCTTACCGCCTGCATAACCCGAGAGGAGTTGAATCACCTGCTGACGCACGCGAGATAGATCTGCGCCGAGTTTCACAAGAACCTGAGCGGCTACGCCCTCGCCCTCACGAATCAATCCGAGGAGAATGTGCTCGGTACCGATGTAGTTGTGGCCAAGCTGAAGTGCCTCGCGCAGAGAGAGCTCTAGAACTTTTTTGGCTCGTGGAGTAAACGGAATGTGGCCCGAGGGTGCAGTGCCGCCATGCCCAATGATCTCCTCGACCTGGGCGCGCACCGCCTCAAGAGATATGCCGAGGGACTCAAGCGCCTTTGCGGCAACTCCTTCGCCCTCGTGTATTAGCCCAAGCAGGATGTGCTCAGTGCCGATGTAGTTGTGATTGAGCAGGCGAGCTTCTTCCTGCGCTAGTACGACGACTCTTCTTGCTCGGTCAGTAAAGCGTTCAAACACTTGAGACCACCTCTCGTGGCTTTTATGGATCTAACTATGAAGTCTGTCTCGCTGCTATCTAGCTGGCTTGCTCTAACTCGCTTGCTCTAACTCTGGTTTTGTTACTTGCTATGACGCTCTTAAGGACACTCTCGAGTTTCTTACTTCTCAAGACTGCCCCGAGTATTGCACCGGACCCGCATTGTATCGGCCAATAATGCCCTTCCCTGAGGGGCACATTCTAAGTGTGTGCATTCTTTCGATGTAGGTAATACGTCACAGCGCGCTGATTTGTTCCCGAGCCCGGTTGGAGAGACTCCCCCGGGGGCCGTAGCCTGCGTAAACATGTCACCACTTGAGGCACTTGGCCTCCCCGAACTCCCGACAGATCTCATTCGCGTTGAGGAGGCTCTGCGCTCCTCGGTAGCCCACTCGGACCCATTTCTTGCAGATGTTGCTGGGCATTTAGTCGCAGCCGGCGGCAAACGGCTTCGACCCGCACTCACTATCTGCTCGGCATACGCATCTCTCGGCGCTAGCGGCAGCAAGCACGGAGAGCGCTCGGCGAGCGCGGATGCCATCGCAGGTGGATGCTCAGTTGAGTTGGTCCACATTGGCTCCCTCTACCACGACGACGTCATCGACGAGGCCGAGACCCGGCGCGGGGTTGAGAGTGTTAACTCGCGTTGGTCCAACATCGTCGCGATTCTCGCTGGCGACTTCCTCCTAGCGCGTGCTTCCGAGATCGCTGCATCGCTTGGTGCCGATGTCGCCGCTTTGCTAGCAACCACAATCACAGAGCTCTGCAGAGGCCAGATACTCGAGCTCCAGCACACCTTCGATGCAGACCATGAGCGTGATACCTACCTATCTGCAATCGCTGGCAAAACCGCATCGCTATTTGGAACATCGTGCCGCATAGGCGGGATGGTCTCCGGAGTAGACGAACCTACGCTTGACGCGCTTACCGCGTTTGGTGAGCACCTCGGAATGTGCTTCCAAATCGTCGACGATATTCTCGACCTAACCGCTGATGCTGAGACCCTGGGTAAGCCTGCTGGCAACGACATCATGGAGGGCGTCTACACGCTCCCGGTTATCTGCGCGCGTGAGACGTCCCCTGAATTGCGCTCGATGCTCGGCGAGAAGGTTACGCAGGATGAGGCCAATGCAATTCGCGACATAGTTCGCAAGAGTGATGGGCTACAGATTGCTCGCGAGTTCGCTAACTCAGAGGCCGATCAGGCTAAGGAAGCGCTTGCAAATGCTAAGGGCCTCGACCCTGCAATTACTAGCGGCATGTGCCGACTCGTCGAGACACTGATAGTTCGCAGCACCTGAGAAGAGCAATGAAGAGAAACCAAGCACGCAGCCCTAACTAGTGGGTGTGCTCTCGATGTCGCTCTCGGCCTCTTCCACAACTAGCGCTCTAATCGCCTCGGGCCTCTCAGGGCGCGACTGCGGGAAGAGAATTACCTCGCGAATCGATGCAACCCCTGCGATGAGCATCACTAACCGGTCGATACCGATACCGAGACCACCGGTTGGCGGGAGTCCGTACTCAATCGCTCGCAAATAATCTTCGTCGACTCCATGAGCCTCCGCGTCGCCATCTGCTTGGAGCTGCGCCTGAGCTTCAAATCGCTCGCGCTGATCAACTGGATCGTTCAACTCGCTGAAAGCATTTGCTAGTTCGCGGCCACCGATGATCGCCTCGAAGCGCTCCGTCAATGTCGGATCATCTCGATGTACGCGTGCAAGAGGCGATACCTCTCTTGGGTAATCGAGCACGAATACTGGTCCGACCAACTTGTGCTCGGTTGTCTTCTCGTAGATCTCGAGCATCAATTTCCCAGAGCCCCACGACTTCTCGTAAGGCACCTCAAACTTGTCGCAGAGAACGCGCACTTCCTCAACGGGCATACTCGGGTGTACGTCGACGCCGGCGTGCTCAAGGATTGCATCGCGAAGCGTGACGCGTCTCCAAGGTGGGGCAAGCTCAAGCACCTCGCCATCGTGAGTAACTTGTGTTGTTCCGAGAGCAACCATCGCGCAGTGTGCAACTAGCTCCTCGGTCAGGGTCATCATCTCGCCATAATCAACGAATGCTTCGTAGAGCTCAAGCATCGTGAACTCTGGGTTGTGGCGAGTGGAGAGCCCCTCATTTCTAAAGACCCTGCCCATCTCATAGACCTTGTCGAACCCTGCAACGATTAAGCGCTTTAGGTGCAGCTCGAGAGCGATTCGGAGCACAAGATCCATGTCGAGAGCATTGTGATGGGTAAGGAATGGTCGCGCTGCCGCACCACCAGCCTGATCGTGCAACACCGGTGTCTCGACCTCAATAAACCCGAGCGATCCGAGGTAATCGCGGATAGCGGCCATCACCTTGAAGCGAATCTCGAAGACGCGGCGAGCCTCTTCGTTGACAATTAGATCGACATACCTCTGGCGGAAACGAGTATCTACATCCGAGAGACCGTGCCACTTATCGGGGAGAGGCCGCAGCGCTTTGGAAAGGAGTTGGAAAGATCGCACCTTTACCGAGAGCTCGCCTTTGCGTGTTGTCATTACAACTCCCTCGACACCAACCCAGTCACCAAGGTCAAGCGCGTCGAAATCGTTGTGCCCTTCAATCCCTATCTCGCCCTCGGAGACAAAAAGCTGTACCGCTCCAGAGCCATCGCGCATCGTTGCAAACGTGAGTTTGCCCTGGCGCCTCAGGAGCAACAAGCGACCCGCTACGCGTACGACTTCATCTGTCTCGGTGCCGGCCTCAAGGTCAGGAAATTTCTCACGCAAGCCGCCGATAGTCGTGCTGCGATCGAAACGCACTGGGTATGGCTCGATGCCCGCGGCGCGCATGCTCTCTACTTTTTCGAGGCGGCGCGTTCGCTCATCTGTTGGGCGTTCTGGAGTATCGGTCACTGATTTCTCTCCCACACAATGCGCAGCCCCTCGAGGGTGAGCCACGGCTCGTAGTGCTCAATAGTTCTCGAATATGGAACCATAAGCTCGGCCAATCCACCTGTTGCAATAACCGTGCATTTCCCTAACTCTGCTTGGAAACGCTCGACCATCGAATCGACCTGGCCGCTGAATCCATAGATGGCACCAGACTGAATCGACTCCACGGTGGTCTTACCAATCACATTTCTAGGCGCAACGAGTTCAACGCGGCGCAGGGCAGCTGCGCGCCCAAATAATGCGTCTAACGAGATCTCTATCCCCGGGAGAATCGCGCCGCCAAGATACTCACCTTTTTCGCTGATGGCCTCGATCGTGTTGGCAGTTCCAAAATCGACAACAACTGTCGGTCCGCCATATTTTTCATACGCAGCTACCGCGTCTGCGATGCGATCCGGACCAACTTCTTTCGGGTTGTCGTAGAGGATCGGCATTCCGGTTCGGACCCCGGGCTCAATGACAAGCGCCTCAAAGCCAAAGTATCTGCGGGTCATATCACGAAGCGACGCGGTGATCCGAGGGACCCCAGAGCAGATTGCAACTCCGGTAATTTCGTCATCGAACGAAAACCCGTGGAACCCGAGGAACTGCTGAATCATCAATGCGAGCTCGTCTGAAGTGCGCTCAGCTGCAGTTGCGATGCGCCAGTGGTCAGCAAGGGTCGCCCCGTCAAAGAGGCCAATAACAGTCTGTGTGTTTCCTGTATCGATTGCTAGCAGCATTTAATCGAGGTCCAGTCCTATATCGACCGCTGGGGCCGAGTGCGTAATTGCGCCTACCGATATAAACGTCGCACCGGCCGATGCATAATCACCAACAGTATCTATTGAGACCCCGCCCGATACCTCTAATTGAACCTCCGGCCCAGCGATCTCACGCGCTTCGCGAACCATCTCAGGAGTCATGTTGTCGAGGAGAATTAGATCAGCGCCTACCTCGATCGCCTCTCTCATTTGGTCGAGCGTGTCGCACTCAACCTCAACGATTCTCCCAGGCCAATGAGCTTTAGCCCTGCGCACCGCGGAGGTGAGGTCATAGTGAACTAGGTGGTTGTCCTTAATTAACACTGCATCTGAGAGGCATTCGCGATGGTTAAACCCGCCACCTGCACGAACTGCCGCCTTCTCTAGAGCGCGTAGACCCGGGAGCGTCTTTCTCGTATCGCGAATCTGAGCCTTCCCATGTGCACTCCTTACGTAACGCCGTGTGAGGGTTGCAACTCCGGAGCAGTGCTGTAGCAGATTTAGGGCGGTGCGTTCCGCAGAGAGAATTGATCGAAGAGAGCCGCTAACCGAGCCAAAGGCGACACCAGGAAGAACATCTGCTCCTTCAGGTGAGGTCCATGCAACTACTAGGTCTGAGTCGACTTGACGAAAGACTTCACTCGCAGCCGCTGTACCCGCGAGTACCGCGTCAGCACGCGATACAAATCTCCCAGTTCCATATGCATCCTCAGGGATCACAGCTATAGAGGTGAGGTCGCCTAGGAGGCCGAAGTCTTCTCGAAGTGCAAGCGCTACAACCTCGCGGAGTATTCCTGCGGGTGGATCAAAATTAGTTGTCACACGACCTCCGGTGAGAATCTTGCTGAATCCGTAAGTAGAACATCTTCGGCAGGCTGCACGTGGGTTACAAGCGGAACAAAACTCGCCTCGGAGCCAAACAGGTGAATAAATCTCCCAAGTAGATCCGGGCTCTGTTCTGTAAAATCAAGTCGCGTATGGGTCCCGCGCGACTCTTCTCTGCGAAGCGCTGCCGTCACAAGTGTGCGCGCCACCGTCACAAGATTATTGATCTCGTACTGCGCTGGGGTCTCTGCAGGGAGGCTGAGCGGAAGAACATCAAGGACTCCAGTGAGGCTCCCGGCATCGCGTAAAACTCCAGCGCCGAAGGTCATGGCGCGCTGAAGGGCCTCTAGCGTTATCGAACCGGCCGCCGCGGAGCCTTCGTCGATGCGTGTAGTAGCGGCATGCTGCTTCGAGACAACAGATAGAACGCTGCGCAGAACACCCGTAGCGAGGGGCTCTTGCCTTCCATCAAGAATTGCCTCAACCGCTCGCGGCGCGAATACCAGCCCGTCGAGCAGGGAGTTCGAGGCGAGGCGATTGGCTCCGTGTACGCCAGAACACGCCACCTCTCCGCAGGCCCAGAGGCCAGGAAGAGTTGTTGCACCGTCTAGGTCGGTACAGATTCCGCCCGAGAGATAGTGCGCAGCAGGGGCCACAGGCAACAGATCATGCTCAGGATCTAGACCCGCGGCTTGAGCAGCTCTGGCGACTGTTGGAAAACGCTGAGCAAAGTCGCTGATAGCAGTTGCATCTAAGAACAAGTGCGCAAGGTTGCGCGCAACTAGACGTCTAGTAATCGCGCGAGCAACGACATCGCGGGGGGCTAGATCGCCGAGAGGGTGCTCGGCCTGCATAAACGCTTCACCGTTCTCGTCACGAAGAACCGCTCCCTCTCCGCGCAATGCTTCACTCAGCAAAGGCCTAGGCATCAGAGCTACATCGAGTGCCGTTGGGTGGAACTGCATGAATTCAGTATCAGCAATGGCTGCACCTGCGCGATAAGCCATTGCAATTCCATCGCCGGTCGAGACTGGCGGATTCGTCGTCACAGCAAAAAGTTGCCCTGCTCCGCCTGTAGCAAGCAACACATTTCGTGCCCGCACCTCCTGAAGAGTTCCATCCGGAGCTATTGCGGTAACCCCTACGACTGCTCCACCCTCGAGTATTAGATCAACTGTGAACCAACGCTCGCGTGCCTCGATACCAGGGTGATCGTCCAAGGCAGCAACGAGTGCTCGCTCGATCTCTGCACCAGTTGCGTCTCCACCGGCATGCACGACACGAGCAAGTGAGTGCCCCCCCTCGCGCGCTAGTTCGAGTTCGCCGTCGATCGCTGCACGATCGAACTCCGCTCCGAGCGCCATGAGATCGCGAACGCGCCGCGGCCCTTCGCGCACTAGGACGTCGACTGCTTCGATATCGCAGAGGCCACCGCCGGCCTCAAGAGTGTCAGCACGATGGAGCGCTGGCGAGTCAGGCTCGGAGAGCGCTGCGGCGACACCGCCCTGTGCGTAGTTCGTCGCTGTATTCGAGAGGGCGCCCTTGGTGAGCACCGTTACCTTTAGCCCTGCATCCGCTGCGCGTATTGCAGCAGAGAGCCCGGCGATACCGCTGCCAAGGACTAGGAGATCAAGCATTTAGTCAGCCTACGACCGGGCGAAGGGAAGGCCGTCACGCAGCGCTCCGAGATCGGCGAGCAATTTGCCACTTGGGTCGAGGGTAAAGGAGATGTTATCGATCAAGCGCGCTGCCCCAACACGAGCTGCCACAGCAGCAACGTACTCACGACCGACCTCAATATTCTCAGTGACGGTGAGGTCGTCGCCGGTCAAGACCTCCGCGTAGTCAATCGTCACCCCTGGTGAGGAGCCAAGAGACTGGACCAGGTCTGACTCAACCTGGAGCCGATTACGTTCTCCGGCGCCTATCGAGTCAACTACAGCAAAAAGTGACCGGGAGAGCGCAAGTGCATTCTGGCGAGCAGGCGCATCTAAGTAGGTGTTGCGGCTCGACATTGCGAGGCCATTCTCCTCGCGCACTGTCGGGCACTCAACCACATTCACGGGCAGGCTCAAATCCCCGACGAGGCGCTTCACTACAGCAACCTGCTGATAGTCCTTCTTCCCAAAGAATGCATCGCATGGACCAACCATCCCAAAGAGCTTCGCTACCACTGTTGCGACTCCCGCAAAGTGCGTAGGCCTCGAGGCTCCACAGAGCCGGTCGGTTAGGCCAGTAACCGTGACCACTGTGCGCATTGGAGTTGGGTACATCTCTTCAACGCTTGGATGGAAAACAATCTCGACGCCCTCGGCGGTACAGGCCTCGATGTCGCTCTCAAAATCACGTGGATAACCGGCTAGGTCTTCGTTGGCTCCAAACTGAAGCGGGTTCACGAAGATTGATACAACAACTAGATCGCAGGCACGCTTTGCCTGCGCCATAAGCGCCCTGTGGCCAGCGTGAAGAAAACCCATGGTTGGAACAAACCCGATGGATTTTCCGTCGCGGCGCGCACCGTCAAGAGTTTGGCGCAGTTCGTCAACGCGGTTAATTACCTTCAAGAGAGCAACTCCTCAAGTTCAGCATCATCCCGGCCGGAGAGACGAAGCGCGTCACGCGCCAACGCCTTGTATACCGCTACCTCAGATGGATCTATAACTCTGAGATGCGCCTCAATCGTTGCAGCGTCTCCGCGAGAGACAGGGCCCGTGAGCGCGCTTGCAGGTCCACTAGTTAGAGCGGCCTCGATTGCGGTGCGAGCAAGTGGAGCGAACGCCTCGAACGGCACGCCAGCATTATTCGCCATCCTCTCAACCTGCCCCATCAGAGCGACTAGGTGGTTTGAGGCAACAACTGCGGTCGCGTGGTAAGCCGAGCGATTTTCAGGCAAGACAGAGAACGGATTGAGACCAATCTCGCGCGCTAATTCCTCAATCTCTGGTGGACCCTCGACAGCGCAGAACGCACCCTGAAGTTTCTCGAAGGCGTCATCGTCGGAGAGTGTCTGGAGAGGATGCAAAGAACCAAGCACAAGGTCTGGGCGAGTCGATCGCACTCCCTCCAAAGCCTCAACCCCAGTAGCACCGGCGAGGTGGATCAGGAGCGCACCACTCGCCGCTTGAACAGAGATGATTTGGGCAGTCTCACTAATTGCAGAATCCGGTGTCGCGATGATTATTAAGTCGACTCCGATCCCGACATCCGCCGCGCTGCAAGCCACAGCCCCAAGCTTCTCTGCCAATGGCTGAGAGTGCTCGATAGAACGGCCAGCAACGCGCGAAATTACCCAGCCATTATTAGCAAGTGCCTTTGCGATTGCCATGCCTGCACGGCCTGGGCCGATGATGGAGAAGGTGCGTTGATTCAAAGTGGGCTCCAGCCCCTCAAGGGGTGCCGGTCTCATTTCAGTCAAGTGGCTAAGAAATATTTGGTTGCCTTGAATTACTTCAAGACTAAGGCTACCGGTATGCGCCGCACACCTGTCCATCCGCCTGCGGGGGCATCTGCCAACTCGGGGGCAATCTCACTAAGCGGTGCGAGAACAAACGCCCGTTCCCACATGCGCGGGTGCGGTACCTCAAGGTCTGGTGTGCTTACTGATTCATCGCCATAGAGCAATAAGTCGACATCGAGGGTCCTCGGCCCCCAGTGCTCCTTGCGCTCACGGCGAGCCTGCACCTCGAGACTCTGAGCAATAGCTAACAGCTCGTGAGGGGAGGCTGCAGTCTCGATTGCGAGAACCGCATTTAGAAAATCATCTTGGACAGGTCCGCCAACTGGGTCGGTCTCGTACACAGATGAAATAGCGACGAGATCAACACGAATATCTTCCGCGAGTGTGTCTAGCGCCATCTGTAAGTGCGCTAGTCGGTCACCGAGATTGGAGCCAAGCGCGAGGTACGCGCGCGTCATTACAGCTCTACCCGCACCGCTGAATACTCAATGTGCTCTGGTACCGGTGGCCGCATCTTCTTGACCGTAACAACGACTCCGGTAACGCGAGGATCCGTTCGGCAGACTTCGCCTATACGCGTAGCCAACTTCTCGATTAGTGCGTAGCTCTCATCGTTGACGACTCGCGCGACCATCGCTGTGATCGCGCCGTAATCAATTGTGTCCTCGAGGAGATCGCTTGCAGCAGCCTTTGAGATGTCAACAGTTAGATCGATATCCACTTCAAATGGCTGCGCCCGCGTCTGCTCTTCAGGAAGAACTCCGTGCACACCGAGAAGACTCAGTCCTCGAAGTTGAATAGTCGCCACGACGTCAAACCTTTCGACTTCTAACTAAGCCAGCATCAACTGTCGCGGCAACTATCTCGCGCCCAGTTGCTCCAAGCTCGCGCCCTGTTAAACGCTCTGCCACCATGATCGCCGGCGGCCCCTCAGGAATGAGCTCCGAGTAAAGCAAGTAACCAGCGATTACCCCAACGAGTCGATCCCCAAACTCCTCATGGTGGAGCAAGAGTTTCTCTTTGGGGTCATCGAGCCTGCGAGCAATCGTCTCAAAGATGATGTGCAGACGAATTGGCAACTCATCAGGGCGGCCGAGAGGAACCTGCTCACATGGGATTGCTGCCTCGTCGTACGCGCGCAGATTGTGCGGAGAGTCGAGAAGCGAGACGACTCGAGTAAAGCCTTGCTGGTGGAGCCAGATGAGCTCCTCCTGACGGCGAATCTTGCGGTGGTTGCGAGAGAAGCCTCCAGGGCGCTCAGACGCGGCCAGCCGCTCCTTAATCACCCAGCAGAACATACGCGGCTCTAGACCCTGAGCCCAACGCCCCCTCAAGGCACTCATGCGCATACCGACCCAGCCATAGAGAGCGACCTTACAATCTCTACGGCACGGTGCGCATCAGCGACATTGTGGACCCGAACCATTGAGGCCCCGTGCTCTAATGCCCAGACTGTTGTAGCTGTAGTTCCGTCTTCACGCATAACTGTGTCACTGCCCGTTTTCTGGATTGATCCAATAAAAGACTTTCGCGATGCCCCAATGAGAATTGGGGATGATATCGCCGCACCTATCTCATCGATGTGAGCGAGCAGCGAGAGGTTGTGCTGAAGCGACTTCCCAAATCCGATACCTGGGTCGAGCATGATTGACTCATCGGAGACACCAGCATCAAGAGCACGATCGCGTGACTCAACCAAGTGCGCAGTTACCTCTCTGACGACATCTGAATAATGAGGCTCTAGCTGCATCGTTCTTGGTTCCCCCTGCATATGCATTGCAATAAATCCGACCCCGGACTCAGCTACGACCCGAAGCATCTCTGGATCGTGCCTACCTCCGGATACATCATTGACGATTCTCGCTCCCGCCTCGATAGCGGCTCGAGCGACACTCGCTTTCATTGTGTCTACGCTCACAATTGCGCAGCTCGCGATTGCTGCAATGAGGGGAACGACGCGCGCTGTCTCTTCGACCTCTGACACGGGTAGCGCCCCGGGGCGGGTCGACTCTCCCCCGACATCAATAACGTCTGCTCCATCTTTGACGAGCGCCTGGGCATGCTCTAAAGCCAGTTCAGGGTCAAACCAAAGCCCCCCATCCGAGAATGAATCAGGGGTCACGTTCAGTATCCCCATTACGGACGCCCCGCCATCGATGAGTGGTTTCCAAGTGAACATTCAGGCGGAGCGTATCCTGCCTAGGCAGTTTTCGTTCAAGGGCCGCCTCAGCGGCGCACTCCTGGAACGCCGATAAGGCCCATTGCCTCGGCCCTTGTCGATGCATTCTCCTTGAATATCCCTCTTACAGCAGAGGTAACAGTGATCGCACCCGGTTTACGGACTCCACGCATACCCATGCAGAGGTGCTCGGCCTCAATAACCACTAAGACCCCTCGGGGGTTGAGCGCTAGAGCCAAAGCATCTGCTACCTGAGTGGTCAATCGCTCCTGAACCTGAGGTCTGCGAGCGAAACCATCAACCACTCTCGCCAATTTCGATAGCCCAGTAATTCTTCCGTCAGCACCTGGGATATACGCAATATGTGCGTGTCCATGGAATGGCACTAAATGGTGCTCGCATAGCGAGTAGATCGGGATGTCTTTAACCATGACCATCTCATCGTGACCTGCCTCGAAAGTAACCGAGAGATGCTCAGCTGGGTCCTCGTGAAGGCCTGCGAGTACCTCGCCGTACATCTTTGCGACGCGCTCCGGGGTTCGCACCAATCCATCGCGATCCGGGTCTTCACCGACGGCCTCAAGAATTTCTCGTACCGCGCGAGCGATGCGCTCTAGATCGATTTGGGCAGGTATCTGAATGGGCATCGATTCTCCAAATATTCATTATTGTTTAGATACATGAAGTTGAACACAGAACTCTTCCGTGCGCTTAATGCAGATCTCTTACTCTACGCCTACATACTCGACAATGGCATTGAGATTTCGATAGCGCTCGCCGACATCTAACCCATAGCCAACGACAAATGCTGGGGGGATTGTGAAGCCTATGTACTTCAAATCAGTATCCGTTTTCTGCAGACCATCTCTAAGCAGCAACGCACAGACCTCGAGAGAGGCCGGTCCGCGAGCCATAAGGTTTCGGCGCAGGTAGTTAAGTGTCAGCCCTGAGTCAACGATGTCCTCAACGACGATGACATGGCGATCCGTCAAGTCGATGTCGAGGTCCTTGATGATTCTCACTACACCGCTTGTACGTGTTGCAGAGCCGTAAGACGAGACCGCCATAAAATCAAACTCGACAGGCAGATTGATAGCACGTGACAAGTCGCTCATAAACATGAAGGCGCCTTTTAATACTCCGACTAATAGCGGCGCTCTGCCTTCGTAATCACTCGTGATCGCTGCACCGAGTTCAGCTATTCGGTTGCGAAGCACCTCTGCGGAGACGACCTCGCGACCGAGATTTGGGTCAGTACCGATCATTGGACTCCCTCAGATTTTGCCTGCTCATTACTTAGCGTCACGGGTTCGGAGGATAGTCCGCGACGCAGATGCCCCTCCCTCCGAGAGATGCGAATCCCGCCCTCGATCTCCGTAGCGCGGGTGGCGCCTGTCACAACCGAGTCGATGCGCGCAAGATCCGCAAGCGATGGCCATGGCGGCCCGATCCAACGCCTCAGCGCCCGCCTTGAGAGGGCAGCGGGAGCATCCCTAAGAATTCGCACGGAAGGCTCCTCGCCCCCCGCCCTCGATAGAAGCTCATCCGCCAAGGCGTCGAGCAGGGCGGCATCCTCAGCGATTACTGCAGCCTGGCGAGCGAGCAATGGCACTAAATCGCGTCCAGCGCCCTCTGAGAGCAATGGCATGACGGTATGGCGAATCCAATTTCTGCGATGTATCTCATCCGCGTTACTCGGATCATCTACCGGAGTAACTCCAAGTGTCATCGCTACTGCGCGCACATCTGCTCTGCGCATATCTAGGAGCGGTCGCACCACATCTCCATTGCGCCTCGGAATTCCGGCGAGGCCGGAGAGCCCTGATCCGCGAAGAGTGTTTATCAATACTGTCTCGGCAACATCATCTGCGGTGTGCCCAGTCAATATCGCAGTGGCACCTAGATCGGCGGCAGCTTTGCCTAGAGCAGAGTATCGAGAGGAGCGTGCGCGCGCCTCGAGATTTGGTCCGTTCCCAACATCGACAACGATGCTCTGCCACTCAACTCCGAGAAGGTTCGCAGCATCCTGGACAACCTTGGAGTCTCGGGCGCTCCCTTCACGCAAGCCATGATCCACGTGAACTGCAAAGGGATTTAATAGTGCACGGGCTGCAATGGTTAGTAGCGCTAACGAATCTGGACCACCAGAGCAAGCGACAACAACAGGGGATTCAAGTGAGTCTGTCTTGGCCCATGCGCTCAGGGCCGCGGCATCGCCAAGATCCGGCGGTGCCTGCATAGACCTCAGCGGCCTCGGGTCTTGAGGCGAACAACTTTGAAGTAGTAGCTAACCCCCAAGAGCGCTGCGCTACCGAGGAAAGACAGAAAGAGAACCGGTGCGATCCAGTAGTGCCACGGCATTGCATCTCCAAGTACTAACGGAGATGCGCCTGCGGGGGCTGCTGCGATGAGCAGCGCGGTGACTGAGATGATTGAGATTCGCAGCGACTTCAAAATGGGCTCCTATCAGGGATGCGTCGGTGCCTATCGTAGAGCGAGCGATGCCCCCAAGGCTCAATTGCAGTAAACGGGCAATAAAAGTCTCCCCCAAAGATGCCCGACTTCGAACTCCCGACTTCGTTATCTCTGGCCTATCCCCAATATCGCCAGAGCATTAGCGCCCATACGGCAGTCTCAGATTGGTTATTCGGCGCCGCTGCGCTCGGCAGCTATCAAAGCAAGTATCCGATCTTGAAGCTCTGGTGGGAGTACCTCTGCTGAGCGCTGGGCCACCGAACTGCGCAGCACTACCTTGAACTCCATGCCGCTGGTACAAGGTGGGCACTCCCTCAAATGAATTGAGACTGCCCTTCTGCGCCAGAGTGTCAACTCTCCATCCATGTAGGAGTAGATCTGCTCCCTGATCTCGTAGCAGTTCATGGTCGTTGTCTAGTCCCTGAAATCGTGCTGACCGATCCAGATTGAGAAATACATCTCGGAGAATTATCTCCGCCTATGACCGGAGAGTGCGGGGCAACTGCAACGAATGCTCGAATTAGGCCCTCTGGAGACTCCATACGCGACTCGTTACGCATTAACTGACTCCGGCTCAGGGTTGGGCTCTACGAGGCCGCGTTCGACGGCTAGTGAGAACAACGCCACCTCGAGGCGTTTTCTTCCCCGGGAGAGGCGACTCATGACCGTACCGATTGGGATCTCAAGAATCTCAGCAATCTCTCGATAGGAGAAGCCATCAACATCTGCTAGCAGGACTGGCTGCTTGAACTCATCAGGAAGGGCATCGAGTGCGGCCTTGACCGCAGCATCGGTGATCGACTCCATAACAATCGACTCAGGCGTTACCTCCGCGGCAGCCTTCTCTAATCCGCCGATTCTCTGATGAAGTGCCCACTCGCCCATTGAGTCGAGATCGCTTGTCTCTGGGCGTCGCTTCTTCGCCCGGTATCCGTTTATGTAGCTATTGGTTGCGATGCGGTAGAGCCACGCTCGAAGATTTGAACCGCCCTCGAAACCAGCGAAACCTCGATATCCCTTGAGGAAAGTCTCCTGGACTAGGTCCTCTGCGTCGGTCTTGTTTCCCGTAAGCCTCAGGGCGTGCGAGTAGATCTCTCCTGCGTACTGCATTGCGAGGCGCTCGAAATCTTCCTGATTAGCCATTGGAGTAGAAGATACAACTGAGGTGGGACATCCTCCATGCGAATTTCGCCAGACTCCCCTACTTAGGGGGTTTTGCTTAGGGGGTTTTGCCCTCCTTTGCCTAGTTCTTCATGGGAGATAAGTATCGCTGCAGGCCATGGTGCAGAACGGCCATGATGTAGCACATGCATCGCGTGACTGAATTAACCGATGGAGCGATCGCCCTGCGGCCAGTCACAACTGCCCATGTCGATGACCTCACAGCGGCCGTTCGGTCATCCTTCGCAGAACTGGCACCTTGGATGCCTTGGTGTAAAAGCAACACCGGGCATGCCGAGATGGCCGAGTTTGTCCGCGGCGCAAGAAGAGCACACCAAATCGGAAGTGAGCACCACTTCGCCATCCATGATGCGATTGGCGGCGATTTCTTAGGTATGTGCGGCATCACTCGCGTACAGGAGCGAGTTCGAAGCGCCGAACTCGGCTACTGGTTGAGAAGCGACGCTACTGGCGAAGGCCGCGCCACAAATTCAGTGAGACTTCTGGCGAGTTGGGCATTTGAAGAATTGAGTCTCGAGCGCATAGCCATAATCGCCGCGGTCACAAATGTCGCTAGCCAAGCGGTAGCACTCAGGGCCGGGGCAACACGCGAGGGCGTCACTCGAAATGGTTGCGTCATTGGGG
This sequence comes from Actinomycetes bacterium, assembly GCA_037146835.1. Lineage (GTDB taxonomy): Bacteria > Actinomycetota > Acidimicrobiia > IMCC26256 > IMCC26256 > IMCC26256. Next base: position 23,278 of record JBAWWI010000011.1, read on the forward strand.
ATGGCTCATTAAGCGACGCCATTACCTTCTCCCTGATCCGTTCCGACCTCAACTCTGGAGCCGCGCATCTCGAGCCTCCAAAACAGGCTGAGACCATCTAGGCCCTGACGGAGAATCCACCGCGGGGCTGCGTGTAACATGCCACCTGTAGCCGGGGTAGCTCAGTCGGTAGAGCAGCTCACTCGTAATGAGCAGGTCAGGAGTTCGAATCTCCTCTTCGGCCCCAAATCAATTTGCCGATGTTGGCAGATTCAGTATCAGCCGCTCAAGCAAGAGAGCCTCAGTTGGGGTAGACGAGCAGGCCTTGCGAGCCTTGACGACTGCATCTAATCCAGCGCTTGCATCACGCGCACTCATATTGAGTGGCGCACGATCAATATTTAGCGGTGGTGAATCCGGCGCAAGCGCGTCTCGGTATACCGACTCCATCGCAGCCAACCCCTCAAGGAGTGCATCGGTGCGTGACCGACGCAGCATTCGCTTCTGTCGCTCCTGCATGCGCTTTCGCATAGCTTGAGCGGTACGCGCTGCGTAGCCCATGCGATCTATCTCCGCATCGGCCTCTGAGATCTCGCGTGCTTGCTCTGCCTCGACCTTTGAGACTGCATCATCAAGCACAGATGTAAGGCCGGAGGCCAAATAAGCCGCGCTTGCCCCATACCCTGCGAAGCGGGACGGGACATCAGAGAAGGCAAGCCGCAGGGATGCGAAGTCTCCTGAGAGCGCACGTGCGCGATCTAATCGGCCTCCAGCGAGAGAGGTGGCTAGTTGCGCGGCCTCTAAGCCAACACCATCAGCCTCAAGAGCTGCTAACACCACAACGTTGGTTAGTGCGCCGAAATCGATGCGCTGACATCTAGATCTAATTGTCGCTGGAAGCGCATCCGCAGAGTCGGCCACAAGAATTACAACAGTGCGGGGTGGTGGCTCCTCGATGCTCTTCAAGAGCGCATTTGCCGAAGGATCGTTTAACCGCTCTGCCTCTAATAACAAAACGCATTTTCGCGGGCCTTCAATCGGTGCTGCATGCATCTCCGGAAGGATGCTCTCTCGAACATCGCGCTCAATCGAGTATTCATTTGCAGTAGGTCGAAACTCAACGACATCAGGGTGACGCCCGCGGGCTACGCGAGTGTCATCGGTAGCCTCGACGAGTGCGCCAGCTAACGCCCGCGCACCCTCATCGACACCGGAGCCCCTTGGCCCAATGATCAAGTAGGCATGGACAGGGCGCGCAACAGCGTTCTTCAATGCCTCGACTGCGCGTTCCTGTCCGATGATTTGATCCCACATGAGCATGGAGCCTACGACGAGGTGGGACGCCCAAGGCGGGCCTCTACGAGTGCGATGACGCGCTTGGCAACCTCGGCCGGCGCGCCGCTCGCATCAACAAGCTCCCAGCCACGATTGACTGCTAATTCTCGGTAGGCATTACGCACAGATGCATGGAACTCATCGCCCTCGAGCTCTAGGCGGTCGCTCGCTCCACCGCGCGCCTCACGCCTGGCCTCGACATCTGAATCAGGGAGATCCAGAACGACTATTAGATCAGGCTCCGTACCCGAGGTAGCCCATTTGTTGATGGACGCAACCTCATTAACCCCGAGCCCGCGCGCTACCCCTTGGTATACGAGCGACGAAGGAACATGGCGATCCGAGATCACCCAAGCTCCTCGCTCCAGAGCAGGTCTTACGAGTTCGGCGAGATGATGAGCGCGATCCGCAGCCATTAGAAGCGCCTCGGATCGCGCATCGAGTGGCGCTACCTGATCGAGGAGGATTGCACGTATACGGACTCCATATGGAGTGCCGCCCGGCTCTCTTGTCTCAATTGCCTCAACACTATTGGAGCGAATCCAATCTGCGATCAAGCGCGATTGTGTACTTTTCCCAACGCCGTCTGCACCCTCAAGGACAATAAATCGGCCGCTCACGGAGTGGCTCCTTTATCTTCGCTCGCAGATTCATCGTCAGATGTCTCGACTACGCCTTCGCTGGTGGAACCTGGGTCATTAACCCCGGAGTCGTTCGAACTATCTGCGTTAGGGCTCGACACATCTGGAATCGGAGACCAAAGCGAGCGGGAGCTCGGGCGCGTTGGGTGTATCTGAGATGCTTCCTCGCGCCCAAGTCTGGTTAGCTCAAGTCGTGCGTATAGGCCACCGAGAATCACGAGTAAGCCGCCAATCCATAGAGCGAATCTCACACCTGGGAATACGTAATCAAGCCCACCTAGTGAAATCGCCTGTCCAGGGATCAACAGACGCGCAGCCCAGTCCGCAACATCAGCGAGAAGAGGCGAGACAGTCAACGCGAGTAGCAAACAGAGTCGAACTACAGCTGCGAGGGTTGCGAAGGTGCGGCCTCGCAATTCATCGCTGACATGTTCTTGAAGAATCGTGAAACCGGTTACATAAGCAGCACCCGCGCATGCACCGAGGCCTGCGACCATTAGCGCAACTAATCCGCCCGATGAGAATGTCGCCGCGGCTAGCAGGAAGACGCCGACGCCGATCACCCCAAGCTCGAAGACAGGCTCGCGCCTTACTCTGCGCTGAACCATAAGTAGCGTTACAACCCCTATTGCGGCTCCAGTCCCAAGAGCGGTCATGAGCACACCGAACTGGGCAGGGCCCCCAAGCACAACATCGGCGTACACAGGCCCTAGTGGGACCATGGCACCTGCCCCAATGATTCCTAGACCTAACCCCACGATGACGGCGCGCGCTCGACGGTCGCTGCGCACGAACTCCATGCCTTCGCGGATCTCCGTAATGCTTTGGTTCCACTCAAACTTGAGTCCGCTATTAGTAGGCCCAGGGATTGGGAGCTTGTAGATAAGAAAAGCCGAAGCTATAAAAGTGCACGCATCGACCCAGAGGGCGATCGTCTCTTTCCCAACTGATAAAGACTTGAGTACCTCAAATCCACCTAGCCAAGTTGCAATAACCGCAAGGGCGGAGAAGATCACTCCACCGAATGGGAATGTGCCATAAGAGGCGACGAGACCTAGCGAATTCGCATTTGCTAATTGTTCTTTAGGGACAACGCTCGGGAGTGCTGCGTCCTTCGCTGGTCCCCATAGGAGAGTGAAAATCTCCAGTGAGAACGACACCGCTACAAGTACCCAGAGACTGTTAGCAAACGGGAGCACGCAGAGAAGCGCTGCGCGCCCAAAATCGGCAAACATCATCACCTTGCGGCGATCAAAACGGTCGACGATGACTCCACCGAGTGTGGCAAGGAAGAACGAAGGAAGCATGCGAGCAACCATTACGAGACTCACAGCAGTAGCCGAGTTGTTCGAGACTCGAGCAGTAATTGCAAGAATTGCGAAGAGCCCTACCCAATCGCCGAGGCTCGAGAGAACTTGCGCGGTCCAGAGCCGGACGAATGCCGGGTTCTGGAATACGCCGCGCAGCGCCATTGGATCAGGCGGCTGTTCCTCAGAGGACTGCGGTATGAAAGGGGTATCGGTACTCACTCGAGCAAGAGCCTAGAAGCGCAAGAGATAGATCAGTGGGTTGATCTTCCTCAATCCTTCGCTGACCCTCCGTCCAACTTTGGTGCGGCCTTCTTCGTGACCTTCCCAGCAGGCTTCTTATCTGCAACCTTCTTGGCCCCATCCTTGGTTGCTGCCTTAGTTGCCTTCTTAACGGCCTTCTTCTTGACAGCTTTCTTTACGGCCTTCTTCTTTACGGCCTTCTTCTTTACGGCCTTTTTCTTGACCGCTTTCTTCTTAATGGTCCGCTTGGGGTTGGAGTCCACTCGCGCCGCACGCTCGGCCAACAGCTGAACGGCAGTCTCGAGGGTGACCTCAGCGGGATCGATCCCACGCGGCACGGTCGCATTCGTAACACCGTCTGTTATGTAAGGCCCAAATCTTCCGTCCTTAACAACAATCGGGGCACCTGTCTCAGGGTGAGCACCGAGGGCGGCAAGCGGCGGCTTAGCGATGCGTCCACGGGCCTGCTTCGGCTGCGAATAAATCGCCGCAGCCTCCTCAATCGTGATTGTTAGAAGCTGAGCTTCGGAGCCAATCGTTCGACTATCTGTCCCCTTCTTCAGGTATGGCCCATATCGTCCGCTCTGGGCTGTTACCTCTTCACCGTCGATCTCGCCGACAGTTCGAGGCAGGCTGAGAAGTTCAAGCGCCTGCTCGAAGGTAATCGTCTCAGGGTCCATGCCATCAAATAGCGATGCCCGCTTGGGCTTAACCTTCGACTTCGTACCCGGCTCGAGTATCCCCACCTGCACGAAGGGTCCGAATCGACCGGTTAGAACGATGATCGTTAGCCCAGTCTCAGGATCAATTCCTAGTTCGCGCGGCCCGATCGTGCCCTTCGCAAGAATCTCTAGAGCGCGCTCAACAGTTAGATCGTCTGGGAGTACTCCCTCCGGCATCGAGCACTTCTCGTCTTCTCCGCGATGCAGCGATGCTCCGTTTTTCCAGACGCGAATCGTGATCGGAATGCCCTCTGAGTCGTCTCCGATGTAGATGGAGTTGACCACCTCCATTTTGATGGTGTCGAGGTTCTCCTGTGAGACAAGTTGTTTGAGCCCAGGCGTATCACGCCCGAAGTAAAACTCGTCTAGCCACTTCTCGGCCTCCGCCTCTCCAGCCGCAACTTTGTCGAGAACCTCCTCCATAGTCGCGGTGAAGCGATAGTCAACGAGGTTCGCAAAATGGGACTCTAGGCACTGTGTCTTTGCAAACGCAGTCCAGGAGGGCACCAATGCGTTGCCCTGCTTGTATACGTATCCGCGGGTCGAAGAGATCTTGTCGATGATCGATGCGTAAGTAGACGGACGCCCAATACCGCGCGACTCCAACTCTTTGACCAGGCTCGCCTCAGTAAATCGCGCTGGGGGCTTAGTTGAGTGCGGCGATACCTCTAGCACTGAGCAGTTGACTCTGTCTCCAACCGCAAGCACCGGCAAGACCGCCTCTGCTTCTTCGGCACTTGGGTCATCCTCGGAGATGTCAATGTAAGCAGCCCTAAAACCTAGGAACGAATAGGTCTTGCCCGAGGCGCGGAAAACAACCGCATCATCGCCAGCCTGAGCTCCAATGCGCAGGGTCGCTGTGTTACCGCGAGCATTCTCCATCTGACTCGCAAGGGTTCGCATCCAGATGAGTTCGTATAGCCGCATCTCGTCGTTGCTTAACTCCGAGCGAACAGATGCTGGTACTCGGAAACGCTCGCCTGATGGGCGGATCGCTTCGTGGGCCTCTTGCGCATTGCGACCAGACTTATAGCGACGCGGCTCTGCCGGCACGAACTGCTTACCGTATAGCTCCTCTACTTGAATCCTCGCCGCGGTAATCGCCTGCTCTGAGAGGTTCGCGGAGTCGGTACGCATGTAAGTAATGAAGCCGCGCTCGTAGAGGCCTTGAGCAATAGACATTGTTCTTCCAGCACTAAAGCCAAGTTTGTTCCCGGCCTCTTGCTGAAGAGTTGAGGTGCGGAATGGCTCCTTGGGCTTCTCGGTAAATGGACGCGTATCCGCCGAGATCACGGTATACGAGGCGCCATCAAGGGCGCCCACAAGCGCATCCGCTTCGGCATCATTCAGTTGGCGGGCCTTGGAGCTCTCTAGAAGAAGGCCTGTATCCGCATCGAAGTCTTTGCCTGTCGCTATTGGCTGGCCGGCTATCTCAACTAAGCGCGCTGCGAACGATCGGGAGTCGTTACCAGTTGCGGCGCTCATGATCGCCGAGAGGTCGCAGTACTGCGCTGCCACGAACTTCATTCGCGCACGCTCTCGCTCAACGACGAGCCTTACAGCGGGGCTCTGAACGCGCCCAGCGCTTCGAGCGCTCGGGACTCGACGCCAGAGCACTGGAGATACGAGATACCCAACGAGGCGGTCCATGATGCGTCGTCCATCGGCGGCCTCTACCAAGCGCATATCAATCTGGCGTGTATTCGCAAGTGCTTCGCTTATTGCGTCCTCTGTAATTTCATGGAAGACCATCCGGTGTACCTCAACTCCCTTTGGCTGCAGCAGCTCGAGAAGGTGCCACGCAATCGACTCTCCCTCGCGGTCCTCATCGGTTGCGAGGTAGAGAGTGTCAGCACCCTTCATTGCACGCTTGATATCGGCCACAACCTTCTTGGCTCGATCCTGTGGGAGTGCCCACTCAACAGCGAAGTGGTTATCGACGTCGATGCCTAAGCCCTTCTCGGGCAGATCCCGAACATGACCGTATGAGGCCATGACGGTGTAGTCAGAGCCGAGGTATTTACCGATGGTCTCGGCTTTAGCCTTTGACTCCACGATCACTAGGTGATTTGGCAACGCTGCTCCTAAATCCTGTTTGTTGAGGCCTGACGGTAGGCCGAGAAGGGCCAGAAACTGCGGTCATAGAAAATTTCCCTATGGCCGCTCCCTTTTCAGTGGTCCCACGCTTTAGTGCCCCCTGTCAAGCCGGGAGGGTCTTGGGCATCTAGTCTGCCGCCCTATGACCCACCTCTTAGAGCCCCTTATCTCGACCATCTCCGGACACGTTGGAGCTGCCTCCACCATGGGTCTAATGCCCACTCCAGAGCGCCTCCTAGATTCCCTCGGATCCTTTGCCACCCTGGGATTAATAGCAATCATCTTTGCGGAGTCCGGGCTCCTTCTTGGCTTCTTTCTCCCTGGCGACTCTCTCCTTTTCACTGCTGGCCTCTTCGCGGCGAAAGGCGATCTAAATCTCGCAGTAATTCTTTTGGGATGTTTCATCGCAGCGGTTGCAGGGGATCAAGTCGGATATTTATTCGGCAAACGAGTTGGCCCGTCTCTATTTGGCCGACCCGACTCCAAGATCTTCAAGCAGAAATATGTTGCCCAGGCCGACGCGTTCTTTCAGAGGCACGGCTCCAAGACGATCGTGCTGGCTCGATTCGTCCCAATTGTTAGGACATTTGCCCCGATTCTCGCGGGCGTCGGGAAGATGCGTTACCGCCAATTCGTCGTCTACAACCTTGTCGGTGGATTCGTGTGGTCCTTCGGAGTGATTCTCCTTGGGTACTGGTTGGGCAACGTCGCATGGGTGAAGGACAACATCGAGTTAGTGCTCATCGGCATCGTGCTCATCTCTGTAATCCCTGCATTGTTTGAGATTCTGCGCCACCGCAATGAGGCACCGACACCACCTGCCTAGACACCACCTGCCTCTGAAATAAGGAGACCTGGCAAAGACCTCTGCAAACTCCATTCAGCCCAACAAAAGACCGGCCCAACAAAAGACCGGACCAACAAAAGACCGGACCAACAAAAGATTGGAGGGGCCCGAGGGCCCCTCCATACTTAGTTCTTATTCGGCACGGCGATTTTAGAGGCGCACTTAACCGATGCTGCTACCAGTGATTAACCAACTGGGGTTGATACAGGTGCGTCAAGCGCCTCTATACCACCGGTCTCACGCTTCGAGAAGGCGATAGCCCCCAAGAGAACGATTGTCGAGAGGCCTGCAATTAAGAAGCGTGTGTCGTGACCCTCAAGCGAGATGATCGCAGGGAGAATGAGCAGGCTCACAAGGTTCATAACCTTGATTAGCGGGTTAAGTGCGGGGCCAGCGGTGTCCTTGAAGGGGTCTCCAACGGTGTCACCGATGATTGCGGCCTTGTGGGACTCTGAGCCCTTACCGCCCTCGTTACCGTCCTCGATGTACTTCTTAGCGTTGTCCCATGCGCCACCAGCATTGTTGAAGTAGTTAGCCATCAACTGTCCAGTGAGGATTACTCCAGCAAGGAATGCACCGAGCGCGTACTTGTTGATTCCGAATCCAATGATTACTGGAGCAAGTACTGCAAGGAGCGCAGGTGTGGTGAGCTCACGAAGTGAAGCCTTTGTGCAGATGTCGATTACGGGGCCGTAATCGGGGCGCTTCTCGCCCGACATGATCTTGCCATCTGCAAACTGGTTGCGGACTTCCTGAACAACTACCTGAGCGGTGCGCCCAACTGCTCGAATCGCGAGAGACGAGAAGATGAATGCGATAGATCCACCGATGAGTAGACCAATGAATACCTTGGGGTCAGCCACGTTGATCGGAACCCTCAGATAGACGCTCTGACCTGTTGCGAGAAGCCTGTCGATCTTGGCCTGGCCAAACTGCTCCACAGCGATGATGTCGATGTAGGAGGCGAAGAGTGCAACCGCTGCGATTACCGCAGAGCCAATCGCGAATCCCTTAGTAACAGCCTTAGTGGTGTTACCAACAGCGTCAAGGCTCACCATGATCTTCTCGGCCTCGCCACTGAATTCACCAGACATCTCAGCGATTCCAGCAGCGTTATCGGCGACCGGACCGAAGGAGTCCTCAGAGACGATTACTCCGGTGGTTGCAAGCATGCCCATTCCGGAGAGTGCGATTAGGTAGAGAACGAATTGAACGTTTCCGCCACCAAGTCCGATTGCGACACCGATTCCGATAGCGATTGCAACGATTGACCAGACGCTTGACTCAAGACCACTGCTGGTACCCGAGAGAACAACTGTTGCGGGGCCGGTACGGGTTGACTCAGCAATCTCAATAACCGGCTTGTGCTCGGTAGATGTGAAGTACTCAGTCAATTTGCTTAGAACCTGAGCGAGGATCAAACCAACAACCACGGCTGCGAACATGCGCCACCCTGGGTTAGTAACAGTTGTGACAACCTCTCCTGCCTTGGTTGTAAAAGACCCAGCCGTGTTGCCGACGTAGAGAAGGGCAAGAGCAAGGGTTCCAACTACAGAGAGAATTCCAGCGGTTAAGAAACCACGGTTAATAGGTGCAAGCGCTGACTTGTCTTTCTCAGATGCGCGCACCATGAGAACTCCAACGATCGATGCAAGCACACCGATTGCGCGAGCAGCGAGTGGGAAGATGATTCCGATTACCCACTTCTTGGGGTCTTCAGGGTAGAGCGCACGGAATGCAGCTACACCCAGGATGATCGAGGCCACAAGGGTTACCTCGTAAGACTCGAAGAGGTCTGCGGCCATTCCGGCACAGTCACCAACGTTGTCACCAACATTGTCGGCGATTGTTGCTGGGTTGCGAGGGTCATCCTCGGGGATGCCCTGCTCAACCTTGCCCACTAGGTCGGCGCCTACATCGGCTGCCTTCGTGAAGATTCCTCCACCGACACGCATGAAGAGTGCGATTAGAGATCCACCGAATCCGAATCCAATAAGGATCGCAGAGGATGTGTTCTGGAAGAGCATGATGATGATCGTTGCTCCGAGCAGGCCTAGGCCCACGGTGAACATTCCGGCAACTCCACCGGTGCGGAATGCAACTCGCAGCGCATCGGCCATTGATCCGTTACGTGCAGCGGCAGCGGTGCGTACGTTTCCGCGCACCGCAAGGCTCATTCCGATAAAACCGGTTAGCCCTGACATGAACGCTCCAGCAATGAATGCAAGGGTTCTGAAGGTTCCAGCAGTCGCCATTGATGAAAGGCCAGCGCTACCGACTAGGCCGCGCATGTCCTCAGGCTGTACTGCTTTGGTCGAGGTTAAGAACACAACTACCGCAACCGGGATCAGGATCACCGCGATAGTGCGGAACTGCCTCTTGAGGTACGCCATAGCGCCCTCTTGAATCGCAGTTGCGATCTCGATCATTGACTGAGTTCCCTGGTCCGCAGCAAGCACTCCGCGCATCAGCCAGAAGCCAACGAGGATTGCTAGAACTGCGGTCGCCGCAGAGGCCCAAAGCAAGGCCCATTCGGTTGAACCTAGGTGAAAGAGTTGGTAGCCACCCTCGGCTGCGAGATTCATTCGGACTCTTGCTCCTTGTAAAGATTGTGACCGCGTGCATCCGCTCGCGGTTGGCCCTTCGAGGCCCTTATAAGTTGCCGATCTGTTGCCGGTAGTACACCGGCTTGCTCCTAGTGACCGAGGCCACTTAGACCGGGTGAATCTAGCCGGAGAGGCCCGCCTTGGGCCGAACCGTCAGGCTAGAAGTAATCGGGCTTCCCTACATTGATAGCGAGGCCCCTAAGAACTGAGGCTCCAAAACGCCCCAGATTCTCATCCCTGAGGCCCGATATGTGGTGCCTTTTGTGGTGCCTCATTAAACGCCTCTCAGCGATAACGCGACTACTCCATGTGGTACGGAACGGAGGTGACGACCGTTCCCTTACGGAATAGGAGGCGGGCCTTGAGCACAAGTGCGCTCTGATTATGCAGGAGGTGCGCCCACCAAGAATCCACGACGAACTCGGGGATCACCACCGTAATTGTGTCGTTGTCGCGCTGGGCATCAAGCTCGTCAATAAAGGCAAGCACCGGCCCAGTGAGCTCGCGATATGGCGAGTAGACCAACTCGAGCGGGATCTCGATATCGAAGACCCTCCATGACTCCACAAGAGCCGCCTCCTCCTCATCGTCCGAGACCACACATACGGCGATCAAACGATTGGGGTTGAGGGAGCGGGCATACGCGAGTGCCTCTAGCACCCCTCGGTGGACCTTCCCTACTAGGACGACAACCGTGTGGTTTACCGGCCGAGTCTTGTAGTCGGTGCCCACAGCGAGGCTCAGCGAGACACTCTTATAGTGCTTGTGGATGACCCTAAAGATCATGATGATAAATGGAATGATCACAATCGGCACCCACGCACCGCTTGAGAATTTCGTTATTGCAACAATTAGAAGCACCACCAAGGTGGCAAAGGACCCAACTCCGTTGAGCACCATGTTGCGCTTCCAGCCCTGCTCTTTCTCTTTGCGATGGTGAACCACCATGCCGGCCTGCGAAAGAGTAAATGAGGTGAACACGCCTACCGCATATAGCGGAATCAAGGCGTTGGTCTTACCGCCGAAGCCGACGATTAACGCGCTAGCAGTAATCGCTAGTACGAGCACTCCATTGGAGAACACCAGGCGATCGCCACGGTTCGCCAACTGCTTTGGAAGATAGCCATCGGCCGCAATAATTGAAGAGAGCCTCGGGAAGTCTGCATACGCGGTGTTGGCTGCGAGCGTCAAGATCGCAGCCGTTGCAAACTGCAGGATCAGATAGAGCGGACCGCTCCCAAATACGAGGAGTCCCATCTGCGAGAAAACAGTTTGGTCGTGGCTTGGGTATGGCTGAATTCGGTGGGCCAGCAGTGAGACACCGAAGAACAAGCCGCCAAGAATAAACGCCATCCAGGTGAGGGTTGCGGCTGCGTTTTTGGATTCTGGGCGCTTGAATGCTGGCACTCCATTCGAGATCGCCTCTACACCAGTCAATGCAACAGCACCGGACGAAAAACCCTTTAAAATAAGGAATAAGCCAAGTGTTCCACCGGTTGCGAGAGTACCGTCAAAGGCCGCCTTATCGAAGGGCACCTTTCCGATATGGCCGGTGTACGACTGGAATAAACCGTACGCAACTAGTCCTGTCAGCATCACAATGTAAATGTATGTAGGTGCAGCGAAGATGCGACCCGACTCTTTAATCCCACGCAGGTTCGCCAAGCTGATCAAGAGAATGAGGGCTAGACCAAGCGGGACGCGATGATCGGCAAGACCTCGAAGCGCAGGTATGGAGACGATCGCTGCAACACCAGCCGATATTGATACGGCGACGGTGAGTATGTAGTCGACAAGTAGCGATGCACCAGCGATGAGCGATGGGGTCTCTCCAAGGTTCTCCCGCGATACAACGTACGAACCCCCGCCGCTCGGGTAGGCAAAGATTGTCTGACGATAAGAGGTAACAACAATCGCCAAGAGAAGCGCTACCGCTATCGCAATCGGGAGTAGCACGTTGAGCCCGAGCGCAAGGCTTGATGCTCCAAGCGCTACAACAAAAAGAATCTCCTCTGTTGCATAGGCAGTAGAGGAGATCGCATCAGAGGAGAAGACTGCCAGCGCGATCGTCTTAGAGATTCGCTGATGCTCTTGCTCAGTCGTGGCGAGCGGCCTGCCGACAAATACCCGTTTTAACGCAGAGAACATTTCTTGTGGCCCCCAAGAGCAGCGGAGAATGTCTGTGGAATTGCTCACCAGCAATCTGTTTCGTTACTTACAGGCCCCAAGCGAGTCCCCCTATCCTGCCACTCTCGGCGGCCCCGAACCCGCACCCGGCTATAGGCAGATAGCTAGAGATACGCCCAAAGCAAACAAGCGCGGTTAGGTTGTGGAGATGCGTGTTGCCATTGCGGGTGCAGGAAACGTCGGACTCCATGTAGCTAATGCTCTTCATAGAGCGGGCCATGAGATTCTGCTCATAGAGCAGCGTCAGGCCGTGGCTAACAGGGCCACAGTTGAGGAGGGCATCGAGTGGTACATCGGTGACTCATGTGAGGTCTCCTCTCTTCGCGAGGCCAAACTCGAGACATGTGAGGTACTCGTTGCTGCAACTGGCGACGACGAAGACAACCTCGTTACCTCACTTCTGGCGAAACAAGAGTTTGGGATTCCGCGAGTAATCGCACGAGTCAATCACCCGAAGAACGAGTGGATGTTCAATGAAAACTGGGGGGTCGACCAATTCGTGTCTACACCGCAGCTAATCACCAGCCTGGTAGAGGAGGCTGTGAACGTTGGAAAACTCGTTGAGCTCCTGCGCTTCGACGGCGGCTTGGCCCGACTCGTAGAAGTAAAACTCAACGAGGACTCCCCCATTGTCAACAAGACCATCAAAGAGATCGACATTCCTCGAGATGCAACCATCGTTGCGATCCTTCGGGAAGAGCACTTAATTGTGCCTAGGGGAGACTCGGTCTTCTACGCAGGCGATGAGGTGCTAGCGCTCGTGACCCCCGATTCAGAGGAATCAGTGCGCCACATTCTTACTAACGACTGAGG
>JBAWWI010000012.1:0-35978 GCA_037146835.1 Actinomycetes bacterium
GAGATGCATGGTCACCGCGGCCTCTATTCAGACGGATGGAAAGCTGTTACAAAGCACACCCCAGGAGTCTCATTTGATGATGACGACTGGGAGCTGTACCACATTGAAGAGGACCGCTCTGAGTGCAAGAACCTCGCTGCCGAAATGCCCGAGAAATTGGCTGAGCTGATCTCGCTTTGGTGGATTGAGGCCGAGGAGCATGGGGTACTCCCACTCGACGACCGCGGTATCGAACTCTTCGGAGCGCGCTTCCGAGATCGTTCACCACACCCGACGTCGCGCAACTATGTATACCGACCGCCAATGGCCCCACTACCAGCACAGGCAGCGGCTCCAATCGGTGGGCGTAGTTGGGATCTCGATGCATACCTAACGCGTGCGGAGGGTGAGAACGGAGTCCTCTACGCGAGCGGTACCGAGAATTCTGGAGTAAGCGTCTTTATCCAGAATGACCGCGCTGTATTCGATTACAACTGCTTCGGTGACCACTTTGCCGTCGAGTCTTCAGTGAAACTCGGCAGCGGCGAGTACGTCGTTGGCGTTCGCTTCCGACGCATCTCGCGCAACGGCATTGCAACGCTCGTCATTAACGGTGAAGAGTGCGGAACAGTTGAGATCCCGTTTGTGATGGGGGTCATGTCGAGCATCGGGCCAAGCGTCGGTTACGACCACGGCTCGCCCGTAAGCGATCGCTACTCCAACACGTTCCCGTTCGAGGGCACGCTTGAGCGAGTAGAGATCCAGGTACAGATGGGTAGAGACCACGCAGGCCTAGCCGAGTCAGAGTCATTGGCGGCATTCGCAAGGCAGTAGCCCCCCAAGCTCTCGAACTTCGGGTAGTTATTGTCGCTATAGCGACAATAATCGCCCGAAGTTCGGCAATTCTTGGGTGAGCGAACAAAATGAATGTGACGACGCGACGAGGCCCCGGTATTAACCGGGGCCTCGCTACTTCGTACCTAATAATTACTTGTTAATCATTTACTAGTCATTCCGAGAAGGTCTGACTTAGATCCGTTACCTCTAAGCGAGTTCGGAGCAGATCGTCTCGACCATAAGCCGAGTAACCACGTATGGGTCACAGTTGGCGTTGGGGCGACGGTCCTCTAAGTAGCCCTTCTGGTCAATCTCTGTCTGCCACGGAATTCGCACTGATGCACCGCGGTCGGAGACTCCGTAGGAGTACTGGTCCCAACGCTGTGTCTCGTGAGCTCCTGTAAGTCGGCTCTCAATGTCGTGACCGTAGTTCTCGATGTGCAGCGCAGCCTTCTTACCGAGTGCCTCGCATCCGGCGATGATCTTTGCATAACCACCGTCTTCGCGCATCGCCTTGGTTGAGAAGTTGGTATGTGCACCTGCACCGTTCCAGTCACCCTTTACAGGCTTCGCGTCGAGGGTAGCCATTACCTCAAACTCCTCGGCGATGCGGTAGAGCAACCAGCGAGAAACCCAGAGTTGGTCAGAGACCTCTAGCGGTCCTAGCGGCCCAACCTGGTACTCCCACTGCCCAATCATTACCTCGGCGTTTGTGCCGGAGATGGAGAGTCCAGCCTCAAGGCAAGCATCTGTGTGAGCCTCGACAACGTCGCGACCAAAAATTTCGTCTGACCCGACGCCGCAGTAGTAACCACCCTGAGGTGCTGGGAAGCCGTTCTCAGGGAAACCGTGAGGGCGGCCGTTCTTGAAGAACGTGTACTCCTGCTCGATCCCGAACCAAGACTCTTGCGACGCATACTTAGCTGCTACGTCTCGTAGTGCTGCACGCGTGTTGGTCGGGTGAGGCGTCATGTCGACGAGCATCACCTCGCACATCACGAGAACATCGTCACCACCACGAATGGGGTCGGGGCAAGTGAAGACTGGGTTCAATACGCAGTCAGACTTGTCGCCAGTCGCCTGGTTGGTTGACGATCCATCGAAACCCCAAACAGGGAGCGCATCCCCGTCGTCCAAGATCTTTGTCTTGGAGCGCAGCTTGGCTGTTGGCTTGGTTCCGTCGATCCAGATGTACTCAGCCCGGTAGGCCACTTGTATCTCCTTCGCAATAAATAATTTGGTCAGGTCCGAATCTAGGCCCGGACCCCCTGCCAGAACCATCTCGGCTCTAGGAACCGAGTGCTCTCGGTACCCCAACAGCCTGCCCGACCCTGCGCACTATGACGTTGCACGTTTGTGAACGCTGCGTGAACGATACCTAAGACCCCTAGTCCCGGGCCACCCGCGGCTCTGTTGCTCCGCAGGAGAGCAGTTCCTGATGGAGGCGCTAACCCAAGGAACCTGCCCCGGAGTCCTCAAGTTGCTCTTGAGTTCACCAGGCCCGACGACCCTCAGCGAGGCAGCCCGAGGACCCTCTCGCCGAGAATGTTGCGCATCACGTTTGAGGTGCCACCCATGATTGTGTACCCAGGCGCGTAACAGAGACCGCGCGTCACGTCGTCCCAGATCATCGAATCTGCCCCGAGAACATGGAACACAAAATCAGCGACCCGCGCCTCGTGCTCTGTGCAGAAACATTTTGTCGCAGCGCTAAATCCGGTCGGGGCCTGCTTGAGCACTTCTCTTATTACAAGGATGCGCCCAATTCTGTAGTCGATCTCGAGCCTGCTAATCCGCTGACGCACAAGAGGGTCGGATCGATCAGCGCGCGCAAGCGCAATCTCGTATAGCGCCCTATTCGATACAAGGCGATCCACTCCGCCGCGTTCGTGCTCAAGTTGTCTCATCGTCTGCCGAAACGCGGCGCCTTCAACTCCAACAAGATTCGAGACCGGAACGCGCACATCTGAGAAGAACACTTCGCAGAAATGCCGATTAGTTGTCATATCTGTAATAGCGCGTACCTCTATACCCGGGGTATTCATCGGCACTATTACCTCGGAGATCCCAGCGTGGGCCGCGCCCTCCGTGCTAGTTCGACCTATTAAGTAGCAGTAATCCGCTACAGCTCCAAAACTCGTCCAGATCTTCTGCCCGTTGATCACAAAGTCGTCTCCATCGCGTACAACTGATGTGGCGAGGCTTGCGAGATCGCTACCGGAGTTTGGCTCGCTCATTCCGATGCACCAGGTGGTCTCCCCTGAGAGGATTTGAGGTAGGTACATCTGCTGCTGCTCTGCGGTTCCGTATGCGATTAATGCTGGGCCCATCTGCCGGTCCGCAAACCAAATTGCGGCTACCGGAGCGCCCGCAGCTATTAACTCCTCGCCGACGATGAGACGGTCAATTGGAGGTCTGCCTCCCCCGCCAAACTCTTTAGGCCAAGTCATTCCTATCCATCCGAGCCCAGCCATCTCGAGTGCAAACTCTTTAGAGAATCCGTTGATCCACGAATCATTGTGGCGCCCGAACCGAGCGACGGCACTTACGGCAACTTCGCGTGCCTGAGCGCGTAACTGCTGCTGCTCATCGCTCCACGAAAAGTCCATTTATGTGTCTCCATTCAACCGCTAATCGCGGGACTCGAAAAATTCTTCAGCGCAGACTGGCTTGCCCTGGCCTGTGTTATCGGCTGCGTTATCGGCTGCGTTATCGGCTGCGTTATCGCCAAGGTAGAGACTACTGATCAAGAACGCTAATGATCGGGTGGAGCACTGATCTGGATGGCTATGCGAGGCTCGCCAAGTACTTATCAAACTCCTCAAAATACGACTCCATGCCTGCTCTAGCCTCTGGACTGCGATACATCGCGGGGACGTTTGACTGAACCGTCACAGTGCGAGTTCTGCCATCCCCAAGGTCGTAGAAATCAATAGCTGTCGTCATCGCCGGCTGCTCTGGATTATCGGAGGCCTTTTCGCTGCACACCAACCGGGTTGGCTCGGAGACCTCGACTACCTCGCCGATCGATGGATACTCCTCACCCGTCGCATCGTTGACCATGACCGTCTCAAACGCGCCTCCCGTCCGGAGCTCAATCTTCATCTTCTCGATCGGCGCACTTACTCCTGCGGGGCCGAAGAAGTGGCAGAGGTCGGCTGGGTTGGTCATGCAGCGGAAGACGACATCCCGTCGAGCATTGAATACTCGGTCGAACGATATTTCACCAAGATCGAGATTCTCTTCCACAAATAGCTCCTTTGATAGTGAATGGAGTGCATTCGGCTGACACAAACTAGACGCGTTTTTCGTAGACCATCGAAGTTGCGTGACGCAAGGAATCGGCCAAATAGTGCGCGAAGGTACACGCCTAAACTCACGCATATTCGCGGGTGCACTCAGATGATTATCGGTTGATTATCAGTCGCAGCATTAACACTCTGAGCGAGTTTTTTGAGTGAAAAAAACCTACGTTCCGTGGCAATTTCTAAATTGCTCGCGATGTAAAAGTCACAGTTTTGTAACAGAAGTCACGATTCTCTAACACCTGCAAAGTATCCCCGTGAGATCAGCGCTGTCGTTCTAGTTTCAGAGTCCTTAAGAGCACATACCACGGCAGGTGGTGTTGTCACTCTCCGCTATTTAAGACTCGAGCTAAACGCAATGATGGTTACAAAAGATACGTCGCGCAGCAGCCCTCATCCTCTGAGCGCTAGGTCGGCCCTTGTTGCCATCTCTGCAATCGTCATATTCGCAACGCTTGCGACTCCATCGAGTGCCCTAACTCCAAAATCTGCTGGAGGCGCAGCGATATCGATGCCCGCAAGCACTCCCGCCCGCACACCACTCGATACCCCAAGCGTGCTTGCCCCCCCTAAAGACAAAGCGCCCAAAGATGCTCCATCTCGCCGTCCGGTAAGAACGCCGGCAAGGAGCAACACCCTCGCTGCCGCGTCTCCTTCAGCTGCGGCTGCAACTACCCCAGATACAACGCCTTCGAGTTCTCCCACCGCTGTCGTCTCTTCGGCTCAGTCGATCACGGGGATGAGCGCCTCCTGGTCGCCGGCACTAGACGCTGAGAGCGGAGTCTCGTACTACGTCTTTGCCATAGGTACCAACCCAGCAGGAGATACAACTACTCGAGGCAATACTCGTTGGTGGCAGGTCACTTACTCGACGAGCATGAATGTGAACGTCGCTCTTGACCCTGCAGTGACCTATTACGTAAGCGTCTATGCGGTAAATGGCGCGGGGCTAAGTAGCGCATTCGCAACTAGTAACCCCGTTCAACCGGTTTGGCGGGCGCTGGGTGCACCGACAAATGTGATGTCGCTTGCCTTCGCCACGAATGGCTACGACGCAGGGGGAGCAACGGCGGCGGGCTGGACCACTACCCAGATCTCAACGATGACTGCGTTCTACACGCGGATGTACCCAATCCTTGTAGCGCTTTACGGACCGCCCGCGGACAACTACACCGTCACAGCAGTGCGCGACCTTGCCTACACGCGCAGCAACATCTTCATCCCGTCGACCGATGAAATCCGTATGTCCGATTCCTTCTCCGCACAGTTATTTACTCACGAGTTAATACACGCATTTCGCAATGACCACATTCTCTCGAGTGACTCAAACTGGTCATACGACCCAACACTCTCTGGGTTTGAGGAGGGCTTCGCTCAAGCAGTGAGTTACGAAGCCATGAACGCCTATGTAGCGGCGTACCCGACAGACTCAATTGTGCCTGGCAATACCCTCTGGGGATCTAGCAACGATTCAAACTACGACGTGCAGAATGTTCCAGAGATTCGCGGAACTGATTTTTGGAGTGATGGTGGCGGAGCCGGGCTTTACTGGCTTCGCTACGAAATGGCTGCAACGGCTATCCGGAAAATCAATATTGAGTCGCAAGGGTTCTACAAGGCATTCAACACGGAGTACTACCGAAGGATTAATACCAGCCCTACAACGCTTCGCTCAACACGCGCGGTAATCGTGGACATCATTAAAACTCTCGTTCCACAGATTGAAGGAACGCCCGCTGCTAACTGGATAGACGCGCAGAACATCTTCTATTCGCAGAACGTGTACGGCCAGAAGATCTTCCACAAAATTCAGGACTACCCAACAAGCCAGCTATACGCATTCCAGAGTCTCTACTTCATGGAGACAATGAGTTGCGGAAGTGAGTGGGCTTGTTGGGATGGAACAAAGTGGGTCTATCACCGACTCAATGGGGCGACGGGTGCCGCGCGACTTCTCGACGCGGAAGGCTCGGTCGTCTGGGCCGGACCTCTGCAGATCACACCCACAACTAACCCTGCAGACGGGTATATGGGATTTGGTTCCGCAGTGAAGAACCTCACCACAGCCTCGACACTCCTGCCGTGGCCGGGCGGGAACACCGCTGACTACGTTATGAACCTCTCTACTTTGAGTCTCTATACGTTTGAGACCACTTTTACAGATCCGCTAACGAACAAATCAACTACAAACAGCATCAAAAGAGTGCTTGGACAGCCAGTTACTAATTCTTTTGGTGGCGTCTACGGTGGAGTTGTAGGGCACAGAAACGGCACGATCTACCTAGACCATGCCGGTTTGCCAAGTGAGCCAGGAATACCGGTTGCCCATGGCGCATTCGCCGGGACTCGATCCTGGTCCGGCATCTCCAACACTCGCACAGGAGGACGCGACTCGATCCCGGGTCGCGTGAGCATCACTTTTGTCGATAGCGATACCGGACAAACATTTAGCGCGAAACGAAATGTTGATTATGGGAGTGCAACCGGCAGCCAGATGTTCCTCTTTGACTTTCCCCCGCTCGCCGACACCACTCCACCAGCGGTCTCGATGACCTCCCCTGCGACAGCGGCCTCCATCTCGGGGTCTGTCGCAATTAACGCGAGTGCATCCGATGACGTTGGTGTAACAAGAGTTGAGTTCAGCGTCGATGGATCTCTCATCGCTACAGATTCTGCTGCTCCATACGGCACCACTTGGAACGCCGAGGCATCACCTCTCGGTCTCCACTCGATAACTGCGAAGGCGTTCGATGCAGCAGGAAATTCATCGGTCTCCACGGTGACTCCACGGGTGGTTGACGCAACCGCCCCGGTAGTTACATTCACGGCGCCGCTAACTGGAGCCTTATTAGCGACGGGGACAAAAATAACGCTCTCCGCTACAGCTACAGATAACCGCGGCGTCGCACGAGTTGAGTTCTCCGTAAACGGAGTACTGAAAGCCACAGACAAAACAAGCCCGTACTCTTGGATTTGGACGGTGCCTTCGGGTAAGGCGATTACCTACACTCTCCGAGCACGCGCCTTTGATGCAGCTGGGCTCTTCTCTGACTCCATTATTTCTGTGAAATCCAAGTAATTGAATCAAAGTGACAAATGGTCACAAGCAGCAAGCGCCTTAGGTAAGGTCGCTTAAGTCTGAGACTTCGGTTCGGAAAGTTAAGCCCGCATGTAGCACTATCGGCGGGTGAGAATACTTGTCTGCTCTGGAACCAGCTTCCTCTTAGCCGTACTTTGGTTCGATTTAATGTTCGACACTCAAGTACTAGGGAAGAGCGGTGCAACCCTCCCCGAAGAGACTCTCGATTCAATCTCGCGTTACTACTCGCGCGTCACTACTACAGCAAAGCCGATGACCCGTTTAGTTGGTGTCGCAATGCTCGGAACATTGATCGCACTTGTCGTACAAGTGCAGAAGCACCAAATCCCATCGAGTCGAGCCGTTATGTCGCTTGTTCTTGTAGTACTTGCTATCTCAATTGCACTTGGTCGCACGCTAAGAAATGCGGTTCGCTTGGGGCGACAGGAAGAAGACCTAGTTACGCAGTCCCGCCTTGCGCGTTTAGTATTTCGCGACCACTTAATTTTATTCGTGGCCCTAGGTTTGGTGCTAATGCTCCAGCTGCTGCCTGTATGACATTTGATTACGGGCAGTATCGGCTCTTAGAACTAAACAGGCCACACTTTGGGCGTGTCAGGTGCCCCAAGTAGATCGCCGTCACTAACTCCAACCTGGGTAATTCTCCTTGGAACCCCTGGCCGGAAGTTGTAGCGGATGTCATCCCCGCAGTATCGAAGCGAGATTGCCCTACGCCTACGCGTCGCAGACGAATTACTCGGCGAACCGTGGAGCGTTCGATAGTGGTGAACAACTACGTCACCGGGCAAGAGCTCAAATGATATGAGTTGCTCGCGGAGTGCTGGGTCTAGAAGAACCTCCGGAACAATTTCTCCTTCGGTTCCAGGTATTGGGTCTGGAATAGTAAAGAGATTTGGTCGAAAATCGCGGTCCCATAGGTGAGACCGGCGCTCATACTGGACAGCGCCGTTACTTGCGTCTGCTCTATCTAGCGGAATCCAAAATGTTGCTGCTTGCGAACCAGCAACATGAAAGTAAGCGGCATCCGTATGGAACTCAGTCCTAAAAGGTGCTCCCGGCTCCTTTACCAAAACACTGTCTTCGTATAGCCAAACGCCCGCGCTTTCCAAGAGTGCAGCTGCTACTCCAGGTATCGGCCCAGCACAAGCAAACCGCTCGAAATCGGGGTCGACTCTCCAATGGTTCGATCCGGCTCGAAAGGCTGGAGCAGCGCTGCCCCCTGCGAAGGCACCCACATCCGCGGTCTCAGGCGAGGTCAATGCGCGCTCTACCGGCCCAGCCATTGCACCAACAAACTCGGGATCGATAATTGCTGGGAGAAAAACAACTCCCTCTTGAGCAAAGGTGAGTATCTCATCGCGGGTAACGGACCGAAGCGCTCCAGGTATCTCAATAGTCACGAGTGGAAACGTAGCGGCGTTCCGCGCAGCCCTGCAACTAAGGCAATTCCTAAACGACCGCTAATTCGTAGCGAAATTACAGGTGTCCTTGCTGCACTATGCAGGTGCCTTGATGATCCTTGCAATGAGCACAACCAATACAACTAGCGAGAGCGAGGTCTGGAACATCATCAGAACCTTCGCCGGTCGCCGCCGCACACCCTCAAGCGTTGGGCCAAACGTCGACTGAGTGTTGAACGAAAGCGACAAATAATCGACCCAGCGAGGGGGGTCATCTGGGTGAAGTGCATCAGGGGGGAAGTCGAAGGCCCCCCCTGTCAAATATGCATCAGCAAGCATGTACCAGAGCGAGAATATGAGCATATTTGATGCGAATAGAAGGCCTAAGTCGAGAATGAGAGCTGTCTGACGCGCTCCTTCGAGGCTCGGAGTGATAACAAGGATCGCCATGTTCTGTAGGACATTGAGCGTAGCAACGCAGAGATATGCGACCAAGAGGCTAGGGGGAAATCCTTTGTCTTCTCCTTCTCGGTATTTCATATGGTGAAAGATCGCGTGCGCTACACCGACAAGAAGTATCGCGATGAACAGGTAATCCCCAACATCAGCGATCACCCTAACGATGTCATCATTGAATGAGGATCCTTGATTTACGATGAACGCAACCCTCTTTCCAAGAAGGAAGTCGAGAGCTTGGACGACTACTACTACAGCACCAAAAACGAGGATCGAGACTGGGTGGCGATGATGCTCGGTTGGCTCTGATCCCTCGCTAGATGCCGAGTCTCTGTGGGTTACGGGTTCGTTCATCTCCATGATCTTTCTCTTCGCATAAATATTTATCAATGGAATTTCTAAATAGAATCGGCAAAAATTAACCCTCATTGCTCTTTACAAGTTGATTGTCTTCTTAATTGTCTTGAATCCTACTAGGATATCAATGATATCTACGTAGATAACAGCCTCACTTAAGGAGAAACAGTATGCGACCTTCAAGAATCACTAGAGCTGGTGCGATATTCCTTGTGATATCGACTCTTACCCTCGGGGCTTGCTCCTCAAATAGCGAATCCAGTGCGAAGGCAACCACCACCACCAAAAAGGCTACGAGCCCAGGAGATGGCTCCGAGGTGGTAGTTGATGGACCAACGACAACGACCCTCCCCCGCGACGCTACCTACCGTATTGGCCTCGAAGGCCCGCTCACCGGAGAGCAACGCGAGACGGGGATCGGGATGCTGCGCGGTGCGCGCATGGCTGCAAAGGAACTCAATGCCAATGGCGGGATATTGGGCAAGCAAGTAGTAGTTGTTCCGATCGATGACAAAGCAGACCCTGTTGCTGGAGTCGCAGCGGCTAACGCAGCAATCGCTTCAGGGCTAGACGGAGTCGTAGGGCCTTACAACTCTGGCGCTGGACTCCAGACCCTTCCTCTTTATATCGCTGCGGGGCTCGTGCCGATTCGACTTACATCCTCGGACCAAACTGCCGGACTTGGATTTACCCTCCAGCCCATGACCTCGCAGATTGCACCTGTCGCTGCCGAGACGGTTACAGGTTGGCTTAGGGCGAAGCGCGTCGGAATAATTTTTGACTCAACGCAGGCATATACAACCGACGCTGCAGTTGCGATGAAGGCACTTTTTACAACTGCCGGTGTGACGATCACCGCATACACACCCATCAAACCTGGCAAGAAGAGTTACAGCGCTGTCGTTGCGAAGGTTGCTCGCACGAAACCCGATGTGATTTATGTCGACACCTACTACCCAGAGGGTGGCCTCATTGCTAAGGAGATGTTCAAGACCAAGGTGAAGCCACAGTGCCTTGCTGATTTCGGCGCGTACGACAACGGCTTCATCCCTGCTGCGGGTGTTAAGGCTGCGAAGAAGTGCCCAGTGCTCGGGGTGCCGGCCCCATCCGACTTCCCAGGTGCCGGCTCATTAATCGCGACATATAGGAAGCTCTACAAGGCCGCACCCGGAGCTTGGTCTCCATATGCCTACGACTCACTAAATGTGTTGGCTGCTGCAGCATCAGTCGCTGGCAGTTTTGAGGCTAAGGGTCTCACTGCAGCGCTCAACGGTACTAAGCGTTTCTCGGGATGGACTGGTCGTGTCGCGTTTGAAGCGAGCACCGGGAACCGCATCCCTGCGCCGATCACTGTCGACCTAACCAATTCACGAGGAGAATTCCATATCGACAAGGAATGGGCGAAGTTCGCACACTTTGGGGAGTAAAACTCACTATGGTGAGCCTCGATTGCAGAGCGTGACCCATGAACCTTCGTGAATCAACACGTACCAAGTCTGCATGGACCTCGGAATGAAAGAGCCCACAGTGACTGAACAGATCCCTGAGTTGAAGGATTTTGATCCAACTCAACCAAGCGAGGATGGATGGCATCGCCACCCATTAAGAATTCCGCCCTTCATAGCCGTTATAGGAATAGTCGAGGTACTCGATCTAATACTCACTACTCGCGTGGAGAAGATCGTCTCCACACAAGTCTCGGCAATCTCAACCATCACTAGAGCAATCAGCGTTGGCGGAAATATCGTCTTCGCCTGCCTGCTTATTTTTGGCGTTTATCAAGTGATCCACCACCACGTACAGCTCGCACGTGAGGCCACACCACGATTTGCCCTTCCAGTGATGCTTGCTTACCTAAGTGTTGCGTCCACGAATATTTTCATCAATATGTTCGCGTTAATCATTACACCAGACCTAACTCAAACAAGCCAAAGCGGCCTTATGTTCGACCTTGGTCTGCTATTCGCATCCAATATGTTGGTCTTCTCGCTGTGGTACCAGGTCTCGGACGCATACTTGCGTGGCGGTGCCTTCGACTTCCCGCCAAACGCAGCTCACCCCAACGACTCGCCGCGCTGGATTGATTATCTCTCGCTCTCATTCATGACGCAGGCGACCTTCGGCCCAACTCTTGAAGGGGTCAGAACACGGCCCCCAAAGGTATTGATGATGATTCAGACCTCTATGTCTTTGATTGTTCTAGTTGTACTGATCGCTCGCATCATCAAGGCTCCTGTCTGACCATTAGTTAGGGCTGACACATCGAGCCGGTCAGATTCGCTGTCCTACGTAAACGCTGTGTAACGGATTTGTAAGCACCTGACGATCACGCTTTAGTCTCCGGCCAGATGATCAGGTACGCGCGATGAAGAGAACGAAGAACTTGTGAAGTTCACGATTTCTACGCAGCAATCTTCGCGGTAAAACGCGCTTGAGTTGCTAGGAAATCTGCAGCAGCGCGTCCATAAGGTCAAGTTTTACTCAAGACCTCCCAACTAGGGATAACTGCTTCACGCGTTAGTCTCTCGCCGTCACTCAACGTCCGAGTGATCAAAGCCCGTGCAATCGAACCTCGCGCGCTCAATGCCCATGCAATCAATCTCAGTCGGAGCAGATATGACCGAAGTGACCACTCCTCAAGACGCCCCTCTCGCAGACGCGCCTAACACCAAAGCCGAGTCTGCTACGCCCGATACAGGGGAGACACACCTCCATCGAGTCAGATTCAGCATGCGCGCCAAGATGCTTCTCGCATTCGTAAGCGTCTTCACAGTTATCTTCGTTCTTCTCGGAGTACTCACCGTTAACGAGGTTGTCGGCCAGGCTGAGAAACAACTAAAGAAGCAGAACCGTGAGACCGCTATTGGAGCCGCAAAACTTATTAGTGGCGATGACATGCTCAAGCTTCAGCAGGACATCCCCGTAGGAGTTCCATCAAAATTCTTCCCGAAGAACTTCCCTACAGACAACCCCCTCTACCGCAAACTCTGTCAGCAGCTTGTTGATCTCCGCACGGCAGTTCCTAACGCTTCTCCATACACATTTTTCCTAGACCCTAAGACTAAGAAACTCCTCTGGGAGACAACCTACGTATACAACCCTCCAGAAGACTGGGCAGCACCTTTCCGACAGGATGTAACCGATTTAGTCGGGGCAGAGACGGAACTCACCTACCAGCTCATGCTCAAGTCGGTTAATCAAATTGTTGACCAGCCTCCCTACGCAGAGTCGTCTGGGAAGAAGTGGGAGTCGACATATGCACCAATTAAGGACTCGAAAGGAAACAACGTCGCCGTCCTTGGTGTCGACTTCGCTATGGACTATGTAGACCAAGTACACAGCGAGGCGATTAAGGGAATTCTGCCAATTCTGCTTTTGAGCTACGCAGTACTGATCATCATGGTCTTGGTACTTGCAACTTGGCTCACGCGACCGCTTAAGCGACTCACCGTTGCTTCACAGCGCATCGCAGATGGCGATTACGAGACCGAGATGGATCAACCATCTACGTCCCGCTTTGCTGATGAGATGGCTGTGCTCTCTGCCACATTCGCACTCATGGTTGAGAAGGTCCGCATACGTGAGCGAAACTTGGCCAGTCAGGTCCGCCGACTCACCGTGCAGATTGATGCGAAGAAGCGTGAGCAGTCCGTAGCCGAGCTCACCGATTCTGACTTCTTCTCCGACATTCTCGAGAAGGGCAAGGCATTACGTGAAGGCTTCGTCGCCGAGGTAAAGCCTGAGGGCTCTGCTGATGAAGCGACTGATGCCCCAGGAGACACTGAGGCCTAGCAACCCCCGCACTTGTAGCGATAGAGACTGCTGAGAGGAGAGGCGCTAGCGCCTCTCCTCTTTGCATCTGTCGCTCTATACACCTGTGGGCCCAATCAACGGAGGCCCCGGCGAGGGACTAGACGAAGCGGCTAACGGACCGTCGTAGATCATCTGCTCGATGCACTCGCATCTTCGCTCTAATTATGTTCGCTCTAAGGTTCTAAAGAACGGCGTGAGTGCCCCTTACCTCTCAGCGAGACGCTTCCTACGCTTCAAATGCGGGCTAAGTAGTGCATCTGCCCAACTCCTAATCGCCACACGTGACGCAGGTATCGCTGCCAGCGCGAACACTGCTGCTAACGCTGGCGCCACTATCGGAGCGTCGAAAGCACGAGCGATACCAAGTATCCCTCCAGCAGTTATCAATCCGATCCCATATGGCACCAAGTCAACAATGAAGGAGACTCTCGCTCGGCGTTGATCCGGCACAAGAGCCATGGCTGCGCGACGTGCAACGTCATCGATGCTCCACCACGGAACGCGCCAAGCAACAATCCCGATGAGCATCACCCCGAGGAGGTTGATGTGCACCCCAGCAACGATGATGACGCCACCAATCAGAGTCGCAATTGGAAGCAAGGCAAGTGAACCAGGAATATCAAGCTTCTCCATAGTCTTCGTGACAGCAGATCTCTGAAGAATCCAGCAGATTATGAATACAAGAAGCAGAGTTGAGCCGTAAAGGATCTCTACCTTCGACTCAGAACCTTTTGCCCAGTCGGCTGACTGCGATAGGAATGTTCCCTCCAGAGCCGATCCGGCCACAAAGACGAGCGAAGACGTAATAAAGATTGCTCGAAATGCTTTAACTCCGCCGACAAAGTCCCATGCGCTCTTAACCGACTCCTGGATATTCTCTTGCTCTCCGTGGCTCTGGTTGAGCGCACGTCCTTTCATTGAGCGCGGCAAGAAAATCGCAAGAGCAATCAAACCAATTGGGCAAGCGATCAAAAGCGTGTAGAGCGGAATGTCGAGTTGAGTCAACAGCAGCGGCGCAAACGACGCGATAACTAGACCGACAAATTGCCCCGCGTAGCGCCAGGTGATCACCCAAGGAAACACGCTCCGGCTCTCCGCAGCGTTAAACAGATCTCCGAGCATTGCCCACACAATCAAAGGCAGGAGAAAGTTCATCTGCTCAGCCAAGATGCAGGCTAAGCCAGTACCAATAACGCTTAGCCGCTCGCTTGAATTAGCGATCAAGACCAACGCAATGATGAAGACGACTCCGTACCCAAGCGCAACGCGCACGAAGGCTTTCTGTCGGTCAATTCGATCAATCCACGTGACTTGCGCGAACGCAACCAAGATGAGCCCAAGCCCCCCAAGCGGGTAAATAATTACCAGCCCTTGAAGCCCTGTTAAGTGGATGAAACGAGATGCTGCGACAATCTCCGCGATGAAACCGAGAGCGAATACAGTCGAGAGAGCAACTGTCAGCGAGAGTGCCCTGTCTCGCAGGTGATGCCCCTGCTTTGATCCCTCCACGCCAGAGAGTCGTTGCCCTGCGGCCCCCTCTGCTGGAGGTTCGCCCTCCGAAGAGGAGCGTTTCTCCGGGCGGGCAAACGCTCCAAATGGATCGTCTCCGGCCTCAGTAACTGCTCGGGGCTTAGGCTTAGAGGCAGCAAACCCCCACGGATCTTCTTCGGGCGGCTTCGCTGTTGAGTCATTCACACCGGTGATGATACAAGTATCAGGAGCGCCTGCCCTACACTAGGGATCGTTGATGCCTTATCCGGAGAGTTGAACCGCTTCTCTCGCTCCTATAAATCGGATCAAAGAACCTAGAGATGGTGCAGTTCAGAGCAATAGCCGACTCGGCTGACGGGAAGGTCCTATCAGACCTGAAGTCCGTATTCAGATCCTGCTTCCCTGAGTACGAATTCTTTCTAAATGACATCGACGAGAATTTTGTAGAGCCACAGCGTCGAGGGAACCTGATCATCCACCAGCTCGTCGCCTATGCAGATGACGAGCCTGCAGGTGTGCTGATCCTCCATACCAATATCGCTAGAAGCGTCACTCTGATTCACTTTCTCGGGGTTATACCAAGTCTGCGCGGACCAATCCCTGGAGAGCGCTCCATCGCACGTCGCTTAGTGGCGGAGGCAGTCAGGCTATTGGAGGCTGACACCAAGACGCATGGCATCAGCATCGACCATGGACTCATTGCGGACGCGATCCCAGTGGCACTTGATTCGTGGATACGCCTTGGCTTCAAAGCAGTCTGCATTGAGTTCGCGGAGCCAGAACATGGCCGAGAATGGGCAAAGTATGGAGATCCCGAACTCCACAAACTCACGCTGGTGGCTCTCCTATCTACAGCACCCACCTCATCCCCCGATGAGATTATGAGAGCCGGGGCAGGGGCCTACCTAATCGACCACCATGGGCTTCCTTTAGACAA
Source organism: Actinomycetes bacterium (assembly GCA_037146835.1). Lineage (GTDB taxonomy): Bacteria > Actinomycetota > Acidimicrobiia > IMCC26256 > IMCC26256 > IMCC26256. The sequence goes on from JBAWWI010000012.1 coordinate 15,676, forward strand.
TCCAAAGGTGATCGAGCTTCTCGGCGGGGCAATGGAGTCGAGACTCGAGAATCAAATAGCCCTGTAATGGGCGTTCCCCGGGGCGACGGGGTAGAGTTCCACCCGGACGAAACAGGCATGGCCCATCTTGGCCAATCAGAATAGGAATAGGAATAAAAAATGACCACAGTGATCTCTATCCACTCCTTTCGCGGCGGTACCGGCAAGAGCAACACCACTGCAAATGTCGCGGCGCGCTTAGCTGCAGAAGGAAACAGAGTCGCTGTTATCGACACTGACATCCAGAGCCCTGGAGTTCATGTCATCTTTGGTTTCGAAGACACACCAGAGCCCACACTCAACGACTACCTCTGGGGCCGCTCCTCCATCGCCGAGGCGGCGCACGAGATTACTGATCGCGTATCCATGGACATGACCGTCGCTGATGGCGGAAAGCTCTGGCTCATCCCATCAAGCATCAAGCCTGGCGACATTGCACGCGTTCTTCGCGAGGGCTACGACGTAGGAACATTGAACGACGGTTTTCGCACCGCCTCTAAAGACCTAAACCTTGATTACCTATTGATCGACACGCACCCAGGTCTTAACGAAGAGACTCTTCTCTCCTTCACGATCAGTGACGTGCTTCTCCTTCTGCTTCGCCCTGACCGTCAAGACTTCCAGGGAACCGCGGTGACGGTCGATGTTGCACGCAGACTCGATGTCCCTAACCTCTTCCTTGTTCTTAACAAGATCCCTTCAAACGTCGACGTCGACGACCTACGCGAGCAGATGACTGCTGCATACGGAGCGGAGACAGCCGGATTCCTTCCTCTTGCTGAAGAGGTTGTTGAGAACGCATCAGGCGGACTCTTCTCGCTTACCTCTCCAGACCACCCTTGGTCAAAGGAGATAGGCAAGATCGTCGCTCGCATTCAGGCCAACTAGTCCACCCGCAAGAGTTATAAGAGAGCGGAGGCTCAGAGTGTCGTCACCATCAGATTTTGGGGCATCAGACTCAGGAGCATCAGGTTTTGATTCAGAGCCCATGCTCGGGGTCGCGGACTGGACCGAACTTCCCACTGACGAAAGGCGCTGCCTTCGCTGGATGCTTCGCACCGGAGAGGTAACCACTCTTCAAGCATCCGAGGAACTCGAGATGGATGAAGACGCTTCGCGAGTAGTACTTGAGGCCCTAGTTGCGAGAAAGCTCGCAGTATTCATAGACGAGAAGATTGTCTACGTTGGCAACGTCGGCAGGCGAACTGCGCGCTTCAAGCCGGGCGGCATGTGGGACGCGTTGGCCGACAAATTGATCGACGACTGAACAACCTGCAACAACCCGCAACAACCGGTATCGCTATTTAGCGATTCGTGAACAGGCCGTCGAAGCGACCTACCTCGTCCTCATCGACCTGCCATAGCTGAAGTGCCGACATGACGTCGTCGCGCACTGGGTTCCCCTTCAAACTCGACCATCCGAGAAGCTGACGCGCTCTCTCTGGCAACTCTGCTACTCGCTCTGGAGTCAACGAGAGTGCCGACGCCTCTTCGGGGGCTAACCAACCGAGCATGTAGCTGATGTAGAGACCTTTGCGAACTCGATCTTCGGTCTGGTTCGCTCCACCACCGTGGAGAAGGCTCCCAACCCAGATCATCGCATCGCCCTTCTCAAGCTCAACCGGCCTGGCCAAACTTGGGTCAACGGGCTGGTCAATCGGTAAGCGGTGTGTTCGCGGTATCACCATTGTTGCTCCAACCTCAGCGTCATAGTCACCAAGTGCAACCATCACGGAGACCTGCAGATCGATACCTAACCGAGCGGGAACCGCCCAGTTGATGTCATCTCGGTGCAGGTCTTGAGCTTTTTCCCCAGGGCCGATAAAGACTGTTCCGGCATAACTCATCCAGTAATCACCGCAGTACGGAAGCAGCGCTATGTCCATAACCCCCAACACGGTGGGGTGTAGAAGATACTTATCAACGAACGCTTTGCTCTTCGCAGCGAGACCTCGGATACGCGTTGTGCGCGGGCCAAAGAAGTCAGTCTGAAAACCTTCGCGGTAACCACTGCTACGCGCTGAAACATACGGATCGACATCAGCATTTAACTCTGCAACCGTATCTAACCCAAGCAATCCGGTCACGACTACACCACCGTCGCGCAGAAGTATCTCAGCAATCTTTTCAGCAGAAGTTCCAGAAGGGACTCGTTGGATCTCAAGATCCGGCGAGGGTCCAGATCCGGTGGATCCCTCGTTCGATTTCGCTCCGATTACTGTCATTCTTACTGCCCTTCAATCATCTATTTGGTTGCGACCCTGTCTCGTCAAATCAGGCTTTTGCCCTGAGAATTAGCCTTCTTTAGGCTATCCGCTACCTGCGAGTAAAGTCTTGCTGGAATCACTCAATTGTGAACGGAGCCGCATGCCAGTACCACTCCCAACTACCGAGGTCAATCTCCACCCGCCTGACCATGAAGAGGTAGTGATTACAGCGCGAGCCTGCGTGAGCGCGCTTAGAGGTGACGGAGAACTTCAGGATATTCAGCGCTACATCCTCTGCGCTCATATTGAATCGATGTGCGGTGTGCATCTCGAGGTTGATTCTCTACAGCACATAGGCCCTGAAGATTTCGCTGAGGCAATGCGCTACCGCGACGAAGGATTTCGCATTCGCATGGTCCAGACAATGCTCCTTGGTGCGTTTGTTGCAAGCCCACCCGAGGATGAGACAATTGACCGTATTGCCCTATACGCGGACGCGCTCTGCGTGAGCGACGGGATGATCGAGATCGGGCATGAAATTGCGCATGGATCGCACAACCTCGTGCTCGCAGACTTTTCACGCGCCGGTTACCACGCTCACCTAGACACGCCGATTGAGAATATTCTGCACACGCGCGAAATACTCTCGGACGACTGGGACCCTATATACGACGAGCCCGAACTCGCTCAGCAGTGGGATGACCTAGGGAAACTTCCATCGGGGACACTTGGTAGAGGAGTATGGGAGTTCTACCGAGCTCGAGGATTCTCGTTCCCTGGCGCTCCAGGTAGCGCACCTCCCCTACTTTCTCAGCACGACTGGATCCATGTAATTGCAGATTATGGCTCTACCGTTGAGTCGGAGATTGAGGTATTCGGACTCATCTCTCGCGCAGATGATGATCCTCGAGCCTTCTCACTTCTCGCAATGGTCCTATGCCTCTTCGAGACCGGGATGCTTCACTCAGCAGCCATTTTCCAATTCGACCCTGGGCACTTATCCCATGATGCGAGACACATGGGGATTCGTTTGGCTGACGCGATGTATAGAGGAGCAATTATTGGCGCGCATTTCTCCGGCCAGGACCTTCTCGAGATCGACTGGTTTACGCACGCGCATAAAACTGTTGAAGAGGTACGCGAGATGGTTGGCATCCCGCCCAAGTCTGAAGCGGCAGTCGCAGCCGGTGCCGTCGGCCCCTGGGAGCCTGGAGGGATTAGTCCCTTCCAACTAAACCTTGGAGTAACCGGCGCAGCCGAGCGCGGCGAGGAGTACGACAACCACGGTGCAACTGTTCTTGCGGGCGCGTCAGAGGGCTACTAAAGAGAATTTCCCGAACCAATAATTTCGAGATTAATGAGCCCTAAAGGTGTATCCATGCGCGCGATTTCAAGCCACTTAAAACCTCTCTCTGCTGCCTTGTGCATTGCTCTCCTCCTAGGGGCCTGCTCATCAAATACGAACGAGGTCGGAGACAAATTCTCTGTTTGTCACGAGTCCGATGGTCCCCAGATACGCGATAGGTCTTTTAATCAAAATGCCGACGCGGGCCTCATTAGAGCCGAGAAAGAACTCAATATCACCGCCACTCGCCGCAATGCCGTGACCGCAGACGACTATCGGAGCATCGTTCAAGGTTTCGTCAAGCAAGGATGCGACCTCATCGTTTCAAACGGTATGCGCACCGAACCAGAAGTCCGCATTGCAGCAAAGGAAGATCGCTCGCAGAACTTCTCTCTACTCGATGCAACACTCTACGATGGCATTGATCCACCAAACCCTACCGACAGCAATGTCGAGGAGATTACTTTCGCAACCGGCCAAGCTGCGTTTCTCGCGGGTTACCTTGCGGCAGGTGTCACTAAGACCGGTGTCATCGGTACCTATGGAGGGCTTCAAATCTCCACTGTCACAGCGTTCATGGACGGGCTATCAGCAGGTATCAAGAAATACAACGAAGACCACTCAACCTCGGTAAAGCTCCTTGGCTGGGACGGATCGAACGGAAGTTTCGTTGGTAATTTTACCGACAGGGTCGCGGGTCAAACAATTACGCGACAGTTCATCGCTGCCGGTGCTGACATAATCATGCCTCTCGGTGGAGGAGCGTCCTTAGGAACCGTTGCAGAGTTTCGAGAAAAACAGTACGCCGACCGCTCAATCATCTGGGCAGATGTTGACGGCTGCACCACTCTGCCTGGTGATTGCAAGTACTTCTTAACTACGGTCGAGAAACGTCTAGGCAATGCGGTCTTCGAATCAATCAAGTCCGCCGTTAACGACGACTTCAAGGGAACAGTCCGCACTGAAACTCTCAAGAATGATGGTGTGGGCCTTGCACCGTTCCACTCCTTTGATTCGCGCGTACCTGCTTCACTAAAAACGGAACTCGCGAAATACCGCTCGAAGATAATCGCAGGTACCCAGCCCACCCGCTGAGGCTTGACGCGAAGCGCTCTTACACTCCTGCTAGTTACAGAGTCGCTTTAACCATCACCAGCGGTCAGGCCTTTAGCGCTCTACTCTTCTCAATAATCCCAGAGAAGAAATCTGAACCGGTTAGCTCGCTGACAGATTTATGGCGCTTATCCGCGTCAACCTGCACGACTAGACGCCGCAACTTACCTGCATTCGAGACAGGCTCGGTTGCGCCAAAACTGCTGTACTCCACACCTAGGGATCCAGCCAGTCGCTCTCCAGCGGAGATCTGGAATCGAGTTATACCGCCGACATCAAAGGCCCCAACTGAACCTGCCCGTAGTGCAACGGATGACTTCTCCGGTATACCAATCATTTCCCGCACTTCATCAATGCTTTTACCCGCATGTTTAAGCCAGTCCACGGAGAGGAGATCCTGCCCGTTGAAATTTGATGCAACTATCGCACCTCTGTACATTGCATCAGCGAGGCGAATACCAATTCGTCGCGGGTCACTCGAGACCTTTTGATTTCCGGTATCAAAAATACCTGCACTGCGCCCGCCACCAGATTGGAAGAGGCTCACCGACATCGCTAATAATGCGAACCCCTTTGGATCGTCGTTGGCGCGCGAAATCAAACCAAATACTTCAATCTCTGACTCAACAGTTGACCCATAGTCACCGATGACATGCAACCAGTCATGCTGAGCAAGGTATTTGGATGCGCTACCCGGTGATCCAGGAAATTGGTAACCCCGAGCCCTGTAAAACTCCCAGACTCCGCGACCTAATGTGGACTGGGGAAGTGCCGATAGCGACTCCCATTGTTTCAAGAGTTCGGGGTCGCCATCTTGCTCTGATTGAGCAGCGGCGAGATTTCGCTCTCCGCCTTCTGGTGCTGATTCTCCTTCGCCGATTAGATAACCGGCGCGAGTTGAGTCTTCTTTTACGAGTTCCCTCGCGCCGGCAAGTTGCGAGCGTGCGATCCTAACCAGCTCTCCGTCTAGGGAGAGTTCTCTTGCATACCCCTCAATACGATCAATAATTTCATAAGGAACAGGGTCAATCATGAAGGCGCATAGAAGCATCGCCTCAACCATGCGAATCCTAAAACTCTCTTCCCTATAGCGCATCTCCTCCGCAAACTCTTCGGGCGTAATCAAGTCCAAATAATCTGGGTTGATATGGCCACCCGTCATTGCGGAGATGTGTGCGGAGTACACGTGGAATTGCAGGTCAGTGAAGCCATCAGGCCCACTGGATGCAGAATAAACTGCTCGGGCTGTCACCAGTATCTCCGCTGCGTCCGGCGGAGTTAGTTTTGCATCTGCCCCTGGAATAGGTACTGGCATACTTACCCTTTACTTAGCGTTAAGGATTGCTCTCCCCGATGTTGCGAGCATCCTATGCACCTCTACTAGCAACGGGCCCGCACTCTGACACCTCACGCGAAGCCAAGCGCAGAGTATTGAGCAAAAAAAGAGAGTGCTCTAGCAATCACTCATTGCTCTAAGCGATTGACAGATCTCATCTCCTCGCGAACCAAGGTCGCCAATCTTGAGTGTTAGAGCGGTTCTGCGAACTCGCTGGAGATTGTCGAAATTCGCGACGCACTCTTCATTAAGTCCCTCCGCTATTCCAAGCGATATCTCCGTTGGGATGCTTCGAATTGTCCGCGTTATCGGGGCAACGATCACTCCGCTCAAGGCGCTGATCACCTCGGACCGCGTTACGACGAGAACCGGCCTTCGAACGCCCTCTACCTCTGCCCACCAAATCTCGCCCTGACGAGGGGTGCTCACCAAGGCTCCTCGTTCACCAATGCTCGGGTTGCAGAGTCAAGCCCAGCCGACTCAGTCTCACTCTGGGGTATGCGCGCGTAAGCATCTGCGATTGCCGCCCCTGTGCGCTCCCTCTCGAATCGATCAATCATTTGCTCGAGGCCTAGTCGAACCAGTTCCGAGCGATTCTCTGCTACCCCGGAGAGGATCATCTCGTCTACTTTGAGTGCGAGTGCCTTGTCAATGCGTGTAACCAATTGTGCCATGCATTAAGCATAATAATCGGCAATGCAAAAGGCTGTAGGGGGGAGTCTCAGAGCGATCCGCAGAGAATTTCATGGGACCACAGGCACATAGGCGCTGCTCTTTACTATGGTTTGTCCCTTATGAATCCCCGCTTCGATCCTCGCACATGGACTCTGGGTTCAAAGATCGGCGCAACGCTTGTAATCGCTGCTCTCTTGCCAATGGCCATTATCTCTGTAGCGGCAACTCGCGCGGGCCAGAACGCCGTGGAGAGGGCCGAGCTTACAAACGCTCAAGGGTCCGCTCTCGTTGGAGCCTCCTCCGTTAGTGAGTACCTAGACGGAGTCTCGCGTCGAGCAGACCAGTTCGGAACTGCCTCTGATGTAATTGATTTCATCACCGCCCCCACTACTAAACCAACACCATCTTTTGGGGCAGCTAAGTCGTCCCCCGACGTGCGCGACATCTTGGTACTAAACGACAAAGCAACTGTCATATCTGGATTCCCAGAGTCAGAAGTTGGCGATACCTACCCTGGAGTCGGGTGGTTCACTGAAGCCTTGGCAGGTAAGACTGCAGTGGGTGAAGTGAAACCAGATTCGAACAGTGGACGCTATGTATTTACGGTTGCCTCGCCTGCGCGTCGCCCTGGTCAGGCTGTAGTCGGCGTTGTAAGCATCGGTGTAAGCAGTGACGATGTTCTCTTTGCACTAAGCCAGAGCCCGCTCATCCCAGGAGGGCAGGCGCTGCTCGTTGACAAAGGTCGAATAGTTGCTGCAAGGGACCATCTCTTTCAAGGGCACACACTCAAAGAAGTTGGTCTAGGTATCCTCGAAAAGGAATTAAAGAAAACGCCTAAAGGGACTATGGCCAAAGTCGACCTTCCGGGGCGCGGCACACAGGTAGTTGCCTGGGCGACCACAACTACCGGCACCACTGCAATCATCCTTGAGCCCCGAGATGTATTCCTTGACTCGATTAAGCGTCTTGCAAGGAATGCGCGACTAGCCATGATCGCCCTTGCAATCCTCGCGGTTGCCGGTGCTATTACTATCGCACGCCGCCTGTCTAAGCCTGTGAGCGCGCTCACCGCTGCGGCCCAGGCGCTAGAGGCTGACGAAGTTCCTGACGCAGAGCAACTCGAGAAGCTAGGCCGATCTCGCGATGACATTGGCTTACTCACGCGTGTGTTCGTGCGAATGGCAGAGCAAGTTGTTATTCGTGAGAAAAAACTTCGCGAACAAGTGCGAGCTATGCGCATAGAGATTGACCACTCGAAGCGCGCCGAGTCTGTTGAGGCTCTCACCGAGTCTGACTTCTTCAAGGACCTTCAGACACGCGCCGGGACCATGCGTCAGAAGATGAAGGACGACCTTGCCAATACCTCCGAAGACGCAGGGGATGCTGAAGTCTCCGATGACACTCCAGGGGCTGAATCTTGATGGCTGTTAAATTTGGGCGCTTCCTTAGCATTGCTTTAGTAACGGGAATCGCAGTGATGTTTACTGGTTGCTCAGGGTCGAGTGGATCAAGTGCAGCCGGATGTAGCCAGATTGCGATCGCTGCGATTGGCCCCATCACTGGTACCGACGCCGCCTCTGGGAGATCGCCTAGAAACGGGGCAGAGCTTGCAGTGCGCGAGTACAACTCCACACATGCTGATTGCCAGGTCGGACTCCTCACGTTCGACACCCAAGGCAGCCCGGAGAACGGTACAAATCTTGCCGACGCAATTGCCTCAGATAAACGCATAGTCGGAGTTGTAGGGCCGGTATTCAGCGGAGAGACCGCGGCGATTATGCCGGCTTTTGAGGCTTCCGGCCTTCCAACCATTACTGGTTCAGCAACAAACCCAACGCTCTCGCAGCAAGGATGGAGAACCTTCCATCGCATTGTTGGTAATGATGCGACCCAGGGACCAGCAGCTGCGCTGTATATAACAAGTGAACTCGGGGCCAAACGCGTCTCGGTGATTGATGATCGAAGTCTTTACGGCAAATCCCTCGCGGACCTTACCGAGAAGACCCTTGTTAAACGCGGCGCCGAGATTGCGCTTCGGATGAATATCGACTCCGAGAGCGTCGATTACAGAGCCGCTGTTCGAGCCCTAAAGACGGCAAACGCTGACGCTATATATTTCGGAGGAGTGAGCACTGCCGGTGCTCCCCTAATTCGCCAGATTCGCGATGCAGGGATCACAGTTCCCTTCATCGGTGGAGATGGCATCTACTCCAATGATTTCATAGATGGATCTAGCGGTGCTGCAGTTGGCGCAATAATCACCTGCCCTTGCATCAATGCAGCGCGCCCGAGCACCAAGCCTCAGAAGGTGTTCAACAAGAATTACACAGCCACTTATGGTGTCGCACCTGGCTACTTTGCAGCGGAGTATTACGACGCGGCAACGCTGTTAATCGACGCGATTAAGGCCGGTAATGAGACGCGCTCATCCATTCAAACGTGGCTTAAGACTGCGAATTTGAAGGGGATCACAAAGCAGATTGAGTTCGGCAAGACTGGCGAGGTGAAGGCAGGGAGCGTCTTCGTTTTTGATGTCACCCCGGAGGGAGAGTTCAATCAAGTTGCCGAGGTTGTTGGCAAGAAGATAGTTAAATAACCCTAGCTACGCTTACCAGGGTCGAAGCATTAGCCCTTAAGTTCAATCAAGAATCCATGCACTGGCGCACCACCAATGTTCTCTGTTGTGTGCTGATCAGCAGGCTGAAAGCTCACAGAACCGCTTGGAATCTCTAGATCCGTTGGTGTCGTCGAAGAGTGAGGTCCCCCGAAACGGAAGGTCCCACCATCAATCATGACCGCAACCATATTTGGGTGACCATGAGGCTCAGTCTTCGCACCTGGCTCCATGCGCAACTCAAGAATGCGCACGAATTCGTTCTCTAATACAACCTTGTATGCATCCCCAGCCACGATGGCTGCATCATCACTTGCCGCGTTCTTGTTTGAATCTTGATTTCCAACTGCCATTTTGTGCTCCATTGTTTGATTTATTCGGGTGGCAAAAATTGCTATTCGTAGGCGAACTATTTATCTAACTTAAGGCGCTAGTTACGAGCAACAAACGGTCCCAAAATTTCAACTCGCTAAATCTAGGTAATGCGCCAAAGTATCAGTGATCGCTATTGGTCTGCGCGAGCCAATTCCCCAACTTGGTTTTAGACCGATTCACGAAGCCCCGGCCAAGGGAGCGACTCAAGAGTCCTCAATGGCCCAGAATTTCGAGGCCCATATTCTGAGGCTTCAAATCAGGATGTTTGCTATTTGCTCAAATGATATCTATGATCTCTTATTAATTAGTCAAACAGAGTTATCCAAAATCCAGAGTGGCGGCACCTAAAGCGCCTCTGCCACACCTAGGGGGAGCAATGGAGCCAATCGCGAGCAGCAACAACGTCCCTGAATCGAGCTCCTCTCGATCAGTTCGAGCAAAGCGCCGCAGAGTCTTTATCGCTAGCGCCTTAGTCGGGTTCCTTGCTATCGGTGTACTGGCGGTCATCTTGACAGGTGGCGAGAGCAAATCTGAGAGAGGCGGGTACGTAACCGGAGACCCAATCATCTGGACCGCTATCACTGCCTCAAGCAATACAAACTTGAGGTGTGGACTTATGAATAGCGGCAAGATTTGGTGCTGGGGAAGTAACGATGTTGGGCAGCTCGGCAACGGTGGCTCCCCCGACGCTGCATGGCACTTTGTACACCCCGATATACAGGGCAGCGCCAAGGCTATAACCGCTGGCGGGGGCCACGCCTGTGCGCTCCTTGACACCAACGAGATTACGTGTTGGGGGAGCAACGACAGCGGCGCCGTTGGTAATGGTTCAAGCGACAATCAACTTCTACCCGCCAAAGTAAACGGAGTATCTTCTGCGACCTCCCTGGCCTCCGGCGACAAGCACACATGCGCGCTTCTCTCCGACAGCACAATTTCATGCTGGGGATACAACGGGAACGGTCAGCTAGGGAACGGCTCGAATGCTGACTCGTCTACCCCAGTACAAGTCTCCGCTATCACCAATGCCACAAAAATTGATGTCGGGGCTGACCACTCTTGCGCACTCCTAGCCGACAGCACTATTTGGTGTTGGGGTGCAAATGGAAATGGCCAACTCGGTAACGGATCCAATATTGACTCAAACACTCCGGTACAAGTCTCTGGAATCACGACGGCAACCTCTGTCGGCACTGGAGGGAACCACACTTGTGCGCTGCTATCGACAAAAGCTGCTTGGTGCTGGGGGTTTGGCCTCAACGGGGCATTGGGTAACGGAGCAAATAATGATTCGAGCACTCCAGTAAAAGTCACTGGAGGAACCAACGCCCTAAGCGTTGGGGTTGGGAACGATCATGCCTGCATAACTGTTGATACCACTGCCAGCATTCCAGACGACAACAAAGTCAAGTGCTGGGGAAATAACGATGTTGGACAACTAGGAATAGGCACCAACGCGCTAGGAGCCACGGTCAACAAGAACAGTGCTGTGATCTCGATATTTCCAGCACAACCGAACCCCACTACGGATCCGCCCAATGGCGCTCTGGCGGATGACAAGCAATCCGCGTTTATTAGCGGCTCGCTAACCTGCACACCAATGACCGCTGCTTCAGTTACCGCGGGCAAACCACTTTGCTGGGGATTAGTGAATCCAGGGTTTCCGAATTACACGTTCTCCCCATGGCCATACAAAGTCATCGATCCGCCTACTAACTAGACGAGACGACACGAGAGTACTAACAGTCTGTTGATTAACCTGCTTCTCCTAGAGACCCAAATTCAAAGAGCCTTCTAAGGGAGCTATAAGTGGACGATTACTCAATTCATCTTGGCGCGCAGATCGCAGACCCAGATCTTGAGCGCCTTCACGAGCTTGGATACGCCCAGGAACTCGGGCGCAGGATGCAGGGCTTCTCCAACATGGCCGTCTCCTTCTCGATCATCTCCATTCTCGCAGGATGTCTAACAACCTTCTACCTCGCTCTATACGCGGGAGGCGGACCAGTACTTACCTTTGGATGGCCATTGGTGACCCTCATGTCTCTCTGCGTTGCACTCGCATTGGGCGAGGTCTGCTCTAGCTACCCCACTACTGGAGGCCTCTATTACTGGTCGGCCAAGTTGGCAAAGCGCAACGCACCCGTGTGGAGTTGGACCACAGGCTGGTTCAACCTCATTGGACAGGTAGCGATAACTGCGAGTGTCGACTTCGGGCTCGCCAACTTCATCGGCGGCTTCCTTATGCTCACGAGCAATTTCAAGCCGACACCGCTCTCCATTCTCTTTATATATGGCGTCTTACTCTTGAGCCACGCGATCCTAAATAGTCTCGGGGTCCATTTGATCTCACTAATCAATGACGTAAGCGTCTGGTGGCACCTCGCTGGTGTTGCTGTATTTGCTGGAGTTCTAGCAATTCTCCCCGAGCATCACGCGTCAACGAGTTTTGTAATTACTGATTTTCAAAACAACACAGGGTGGAGCGGGAGAGGCTCAGGAATATTTGTATTCTTCGTAGGTTGTCTCCTAGCGCAGTACACGATTACCGGATTCGATGCCTCTGCCCACATGAGCGAGGAGACTAAGAACGCAGCGACCGCAGCTCCCAAGGGAATGGTTACATCGGTCTGGCTCTCGGGCGCTGCTGGATATGTCCTGCTCCTTGCGGTTGCCTTCGCTATTCGCCCAGGGTTTGATTACCTCGGCGCGGCAGGCTCCTTAATCACCGCTCCAATATTTATTATTCAAGATGCGATCGGCACAACCGGCGCCAAGGTATTGGTAGGCATCGCCTGCATCGCACAGTTCTTCGCCGGCAACGCGTGCCTCACAGCGAATTCACGGATGCTCTTTGCTTTCTCGCGCGATGGAGCCGTACCTGGGCATCGCATCTGGCACCGCGTCAACCCAAATAGACGCACACCAACAAACGCGATCTGGCTCTGTGCATTTGTCGCGTTCCTCGCGGGCGTTCCATCCCTGCGCGAAGCTGGTGGATTCCCAGCGACATTCTTTGCAATTGTCTCCATCGGCGTCATCGGTCTCTACATCTCGTATGTGATTCCAGTATTTCTTCGTCTGCGTCAAGGTGCAGATTTCCAACTCGGTCCATGGCACCTCGGCAAATGGGGACCACTTATTGGTTGGGTTGCAGTTGTTTGGGTTGTCTTCATCAGCATCATCTGCCTATTGCCGCAATTCAGCCCCATTACATTCGCAAGTTTCAACTACACCCCGGTAGCACTTCTCGTTCTCTTCCTCTTCGTTTACGGCTACTGGATCCTCTCTGCTCGAAAGTGGTACACCGGACCGCTAATTCAAGGAACGACAGAAGAGCTATTAGAGATCGAGGCGAAGTTTGATTCGTTCTCCAAAGAGCGCGCCTCTACCGAGAGCTTTCGTGCGCTCGAAGATGCTCTGGACTCAAGAGTCGGCAACCCTGAGCACCAAACGAAGCGCTTCGAGTAAGCACTTCGACGACGCGCTGCTCGCTGCTTTAGAGGGGCAGGCCGACAACACCAGCACTGTCTCAGCGAAGCGTTGCGACGACCCTTTGACACCGCGCCCTTTTAATTGTCACACCCCTGTTTTAGAGTCGAACATATGTTCGATGAACTCAGAGACATAGTCACCCACTTACGAGAGGTCTCCTCGCGTATCAATATCGATGTAGTCGCCGGCAAGGATGCTGCTGCGCTAGTTGGTATCGCCGATGAGATTCGTCGTGCTGGCGATTCCCTGCGCACTGTTGCTGTAGGCCAGGTGGAGCGCACGAATAGTTGGAAGGGTGAGGGCGCGAAGAGCATCACGGAGTGGCTCTCTATTGAGACGGATTGCCCACAGTATGAAGCCCAGTCTGTAGTACTTCTCGCTAATCAACTCCAGCACTTGCCTGTTACCCAGGAAGCCCTGCGAAACGGCACTCTCTCGAATGCTCAAGCTGTCGAGGTAGCACGCGGTGCGATTGTTGCTCCGAATACTGAGACACAGCTCTTAAATCTCGCAAAACACGCAACGGTTCGCGACTTACGCGATGCATCATCTCGTGTAGTTGCCGGGGCTACCGATGAAGCAGAGCGCCACCGACAGGTACATAGGAGTCGCTACTTCAAATCCTGGACCGATCTAGATGGGTCGTTCAATGTAAGAGGGCGCATGACTGCTGCGAACGGCGCGCTAGTGATGGCAGCGCTAAAGCCGCTACAGGATGAGATCTTTAAAGCGGCTCGTAAGAGTGGTGAGCATGAAAGACCGGAGGCCTACGCAGCTGATGCGCTAATGGGGCTGTGTGAGAAGGCGACCACAGAGCAGTCGAGCGATAACGGCAAGAAAACAGCTCGCCCTAACGCAGTGATCAATATTCGCATCGACATAGATGCACTCAAGCGTGGACATACGGAGCATGGCGAGATCTGCGAGATCGCAGGCGTCGGGCCAATACCAGTGGCAACTGCAACAGAGTATTTAGGTGAAGCCTTCTTGAAACTCCTCATTCTCGACGGCACCGACATAAGAACAATCGCTCATATGGGGCGCGCATTACCCGCGAAACTGCGAACAGCTGTTCAGGAACGCGACCTAGTCTGCCAAGTACCAACATGCGACGTAACTCTTGGCCTAGAGATTGACCACATCGTGCCCTTCGCTGAGGGCGGCCCCGCATCCCTCGAGAACCTCGTGCGCCTATGTAAACGCCATCACCTTCAAAAAACACACGACGGATACAGGCTCGAGAAGATTGAAGTAGGTACGGCCGAGAGAGAAGACAGCACTGAGCGGAGATGGGCTTGGCGTGCACCACCCGATCTAAGAAACACCGGGTGACGGGAACACCCGGTGAGGTTCGGTGAATAAGCGGATTACCCAGAAAATCAAAGAGTGGAGGTGATGCAACTCTGTTCGCACCCCGAAAATCGTTTGCTTTTGGGGTCTTGTCAAGTTAACCTGACGACATGAGTCTGCTTAGCACCGACGCCCTTCCGACCGACCCGATCGACGCGATTCGTCAAATCACGGTGAGTGAACTGGAGATTGACCGGCTTCGCTGCGAACTTGTGAAGCAGGCACGAGAATCTGGGAGATCGTGGGAGCAAATTGCCTCGGCGCTCGGAACGAGTCGCCAAGCTGCTTGGGAGTATTACACCTCGCGCTTTCGCAGAGAGTTCGAGAAAGTCGCAGACACCGAAAACACATTGTCTGAGGATGAAGCGACTGATCTCGCGGTTGAGGAGTCCAGCGCCGTCCGTCAGCGTCGGCTTAGCTCACGCCTGAAGCCTTGAAGATTGTCATTGACGCGAACGTTTGGGTCTCGGCGGCGATCCGAAAGGGACCTTCGCATGTACTTATCGAGAGATGGATGACCGGTGCAGACTTTGAAGTTGTGATGTGCCCTGAATTGCTAGCGGAGATTACCGAGGTCCTCACAACGCGAGAACGACTCCGACGGTGGATTTCTGCTGAGGACGCCAAGCCCTACGTCGAAATGATCACCTCGCTGGTGGACCTCGTGCCCGATCCACCCGATGAAGATCTTGGTGTGCGCGACAGCGACGACTCGTATCTGGTTTCCCTCGCGAGAGCTCACAACTGTGACTTCATCATCACGGGGGACAAAGATCTTCTGGAGTGGGACCGTCAGGAACCCAAGTGCATCACGCCAGCGTTATTCCTTGAACTGACGTGAACCTGTTGCCGATACGAAAACATTTTGTGCAGGTGATGGGACTATGTTCCAACCCCTCGAAGGGACTGAGGCTCAATAGTTTCAAGGGCTTCCGTCTGAGCGCTGTGCTCACTTCGAATCGCTTGCGCCCTTTCTAGTGCGGACGGATAAGTAACGGGACTAAATGTGCACCTATAAGAGTGATGCATACTTTCCATACACGGTCTCATTGCCTAACTGGCCTTTACGTAATCCTGGAGTGCGGTCCTAATCGCCTCAGAGAGACTGACGCCTTCCTGGGCCGCCAGCAGGAGCAAGTCGCGCTTCAGCTCGGGACTAAGGCGCACTGACTCGACGGTTGCTGGTGCAGACCCCAAGGTGGGTCGGCCACCACGACGACGCAGAATCTCTTCGACGTCGTATCATTCTTCGGACTGAGCAGCCATTTTCTCTACTGCAGTTTTGCGCTTGGTCATCTTCATTCTCCTGTTCGCGGTAATGCCATGCTTGAGTGCCTAGGTCAGGAGCGAGGCACCTAACTGCAGTGCGGTCGGCTCTGCGCAGCAGAACCACGACTCGGTCAGGCGTGGTATCGCATCGGACAACGCGGGATCAAGTCCAAGCGCTGCGAGTCCGCACGCCTCGCGTACTGCGTCGTATACAACAGAGATCGGGTCCTCCGCAGCGAGGAGTTTCTCAACAAGAGCCGCTAGCCGCGCCTGGAGTTCATCCATCTCCGGGTCAGATGCGAGCCATTGATAAGAGCCGCGCGCGTCGTCGTATGCGTCGAGCGATGCGGCAAGGTCAGGATGCTCGAGCAAGAGCGAACCGCGCGGGAGCAGCAGGCGGATCGTGTAATGCACAGGGTCGACGTTGCCAACTAAATCATTCTCAGCGACAAAGTCGAGGACTCCCTGAATATGCGCGAGCGTTGTCCACGGAGTAAACGGCATCCACGCAGGGCGCACAGCAATTCCCTGCTCGCGCAGGATGCGAACCGAATCAGTCATATCCGCGACTGTGTGACCTTTATCGAGATGCGCAAGGGTCACGTCATCGACACTCTCAAATGCCGAGACCACGAATAGGCATCCAGACTTAGCGAACTCCGCCCAGATGTCGCGGTGAAGCAGTACGTGCTCGACCTTGACGGTGCAGTCAAAGGTGACTTCGGGGAAGCGTTCATGCATTGCCCGCACTATCCGGAGAGAGTGATGGACACCATTGAGGAAGTCAGGGTCACCAAACGTAATGTGTTGAGCGCCTGCATTGACCTGTTGCTCTATGTCGGCGAGAACCGCAGCGTGTTCGACGATGCGGATCCGCCCGTCGTAAACAACAGGGACGGGGCAGTGCCGACACCGATGCGCGCATCCATGGCTTGCCTCGACATACCCAACTATTCGTTTAGTGCCCGCAACTACCAAGTGCGCATAACGATCGAGTGCAGGTAGGAGGTCACGCGCAGGTAGTGCTGCACCTGGTGACGCGGCCTCACGTCCGAGATGGAGAATCTTCCCGACAGAACCACCAGCACCATCAGGACCGTCAGAACCGTCAGCAGCAATATCACCGACACCATCACTCTTGACGCGCCCACCGCGCCCGACGCCATCGAGACTCTCTACCCAATCGACAAGAGCAGAGTCTGTCTCGCCAGTCAGAACACGGTCGGCTAGGTCCAGAAGCATCTCTGCATATAGGCCGTAGCCCGCTACGAGGAGCTCCGGCCGCTGCATACGCACCCGCGTTATGGCCTGGCGCGCGATCTGCGTAGCGGTATGCATCGGTACCGAGAACGCAACGCGATCGGCCCATGCAATGTCCTTGGGATCCCACTCCTCGATCGAGAGATCACGGCAACGCACATCATGACCGCGTGCGCGCAGTCGCGCTGCAGGTACCGCCACATTTAGCGGCTGGTGACCGAGCTCATAGCAAGAGATCAGAAGTATGCGCATCACCGGTCAGGTTATGCGCAAACAAGAGCGCGTCTCTGACAGTCCTATACGCTCATCAAAACAGGGGCATCGAAGATAGGGGCTTGGTAGGTAGGCCCATCACGCGATGTTTATGGTTAGAAGCGCATGTGCTGAGCGCAGGCTTGCCTCTACCTCTGCTGGAGTCGCCGCCTTAGCGAATAGGAAGCCGAGATAGCGATCACCCTCTGGAAGCGGGACGAGGCTCCGCCCGGGCGGAACTGTGATCTCGAGCCCGACTATCCCGGAGATAGCTAGAGCCTCTTCACGCCCTCCCACCTCGATCAGGGTTCCGGCGCGAGGGATCGGAATCATCATGACGCCTGACGCATGTAGTTCGCGTTCAAGCCCTTCGAGTGACATACCGAGTGAATGTCTGAGGATGACCTCTTCGAGGCTGATGCCAGCACCAAATTGGAGTGCACGCGCACATAATCCACCGATTGAACGCGCCGCTACTTCAATGATCCATGCACGTTCGCCCTCGACCCGCAGCTCGGCATGCACTGGTCCTTCTGCCAGACCAATCGCTGCACATGCCTCCGCAGTTGTTCGTGCTATCTCTTCAAGGATCGACGCCTGCAAGCGCGACGGTGTCACGTAGATCGTCTCTTCGAAATAGGGCCCCTCCATCGGGTCGGGCTTGTCGAATACTGCGAGTACCTCGAGCGTGCCGGCGCGAAGCAACCCCTCCACAGCAACCTCGGTACCGGCGATGTACTGCTCCACAAGAAGGCGGCCACCACCCGATATCTTTTGTGCGCGGGTAGCGGCTGCGAGCGCGCTGGCGGCGTTGTCTGCTCGGATCACGCCCTGACTTGCCGACAATCCGACTGGCTTCACAACGCAGGGGAAGCCGCCGATCCGCTCAACAAGCCCAACGACTTCATCTGGCTCATCGAACGCCGCATACCGAGGTTGGGGCATCTCAAAGATACCGAGAGCGTCACGCATCGCCTCTTTATCGCGCGTGCGGGCGACAGCATCAGGGTGGTTACACGGCAAACCCAGACGCTGTGCAGCCATAGAGGCGACGAGAATTCCACGATCATCGAGCGCAACAATCGCGTCGATTCCACGGCGTTCATCAAGATCAATAATCACCGCCGCAGCCGCCTCGGGATCGTCGAGCGGAACCACGATCGAACGAGTCCCGGTGGCGTCTGGGATCACTGGAGCGACATCCGATGCTATGACGATCTCAGCACCGATCGCCTTGGCAGCAGCGACGAAGTCCGCGGCTCGATATGTCGCGCTGGGGATTAGGAGAAGCACTCTGCTCATAGCGCTAGGATAAACCGATGCATCAACTAGCGGATCACATTCTTGAGTTAACCGACGCGGCAGTTGAGAAGATTTTAGAGGTGCGGGCAACCGAGACTGACCCTGAATCCTTTGCACTCTGGATCAACGTAACGGGCGAGCAGGCAGGGGCCTATACATACGCTATGGAACTCGGTGCCCTCTTGGACATAAATGAGGTCGACACCGTGGAGCGCCACGGCGAACTCACGATTGTGGTTGGGGCCGATAGCGTCGAGAAGCTCGTAGGCGCAAAGCTCGACTTCAATTCTGCCGGTCTGGTTATGACGAATCCGAATACGCCTATGCCTCCACAGGCTCGCCGCCCCGACATGCCCGAACCCGACCTATCAAGTCCGATAGCAAAGCAACTCGTCGCCATTCTCGAGGAGCAGATCAACCCCTCCCTCGCGTCACATGGAGGCCGAGCCGATCTTGTCGCAATCGAAGATGGCTCTGCCTACCTGCGACTCTCCGGTGGTTGCCAGGGTTGTGGGATGGCTGCGGCAACGCTCTCGCAGGGTATTGAAGTCGCGATCATGGAGGCGATTCCAGAGATCGAGCGCATTATCGACGTGACCGATCACGCATCCGGATCAAACCCTTACTTCGAGGCTGCGAAGAAGTAGAAGAACCGCGCAGGGATTGCAGAGGTCGCAGTTATTGCGACGCTGTCCCTACAAGAAACGCAGGGCATCTTCTCCGGCGAAAGAAGCAACCTGACCATCTGCACCAGCGGTTGTTATGAGCGCAGCAAGTACGTCACCAAGCCTCGCGGCCGGGATCGCGCATGTCATCTCTTCCACAGATATGCCACTGCGGACGCGGCTCAAGGCGCAGCCAACGCTAGCGGCGACAATCCCTTGCTCCTTAGCGAGAGCGACGATGTGGCATTGAGGCTTGCCCGCTAGGCGCATATCGGGCAACGCGTCGTGCAACAACATGAGTTGCTCGCCATTTACGCGAATCAATACGACGTCTGGATCAACGGGAGTCTCCGTCAGCGGTCCGTAGGTAACAGCGCCAGGCTTCTCGGTGATGACAGGAATCTGCGGAACAACATCTGCAGTCACCCAACCCGTCTCAAGCATCGCCGCTACATCAGAGTTTCCCGCGACCTCATCGAAGTTCTTAAAACCAATGACGACGCTACCTACAGAGCAGTTTCCATGATCCTCAGCAACGGTTGAAAAAGTCTTCTCCGCCGACTTGATCCAAAACGCGCAACCTGCCGGCACGCGGCCAGTACGACCATCGGGTGACGGTTCAGGGAACGGGGCATCGAACGCTTCAACGCCCGCTGGAGGGGCCTCACTGAAGGTAATCGCAATCGGGGGTGCCTCGAGAGTGAGCACGTTACTGAGATCGACTGCGAACTGTGACCAGTTTTGAGTTTTTGACATGGAGCCAAACGTACCACCGCAACCCTGAGGGAGCGCACTGGCTAAGGCGCACCCATCGCGACAACGCCGGTGCACTCCCCTAGAGCAGTTTTGCTCGATCGAAATCGATGTGGCCTCCGGCAAGGATGCTGTTGACCTCGCTGGGATCGCCGATGAGCAACGCAAGTGCTCATGCGGGGAATCCCTTACAGGGCTTAGTGGAGGTGATGGGACTTGAACCCACGACTTCTACGTTGCGAACGTAGCGCTC